>JAQTNJ010000317.1 GCA_028713955.1 Syntrophorhabdaceae bacterium | reverse complement strand
GGCAACACCGTCCTGATGAACGAGCCTAACGTCTTTGCCGACGGCCAACTTCCCTACATCAAGTTCGACAACGTGGACCGCCCCGATATGTTCTGGGGCAAGAGCGAGATAGAACCTATCGAGCCTCTACAGAAGGAACTCAACAAGCGCTCAAGCCAGATAATGGAGTCTGCCAACCTCACGGCAGACCCGAAGGTGCTGGTGCCTCGGTCCTCTGGGCTGAAGAAGGAGTCCATCACCACGCGCCCCGGCGAGAAGATACCGTACCAGGGAACGCAGAAGCCCGAGTACATGATACCTCCGTCCCTCCCCCCGTATGTCTCGCAGAACCTCGACCGCACGATGGACCACGTTGAACGAATATCCGGCAACTACGGAATCCTTGCCGGGAACCTGGGGGGAGGGGCGACCTCCGCTGCGGCTATCTCCACTATCAAGGAGATGGCAGAGATGCGCCCGAGGATGAAGATGGAGAACCTGTCGGATTCCCTGCGCGAGGTGGGAGAACTCATCGTAAGCCGCATCAAACAGAATTATGACAAGCCCCGCCAGTTGATAATCTCCAAGGGTGACGGCTCGGGGGGCATCGACTTCGACCAGATACAGTCCGAGGACATCACCGATGAGTACAACATCGACATCGCGGTGGGGAGTAATCTTCCAACCTCTCAGTCGCTCCTGTTCCAGTGGGCGATGTCCTTGCATGAGATAGGGGTCATCAAAGACCCGAAGGATATGCTGGCCGTCATCGACTTCCCGCACCGCGACCAGATCGTGAAGCACAACGAGCAGTTCGACCAGAAGCAGCAGGAACAGCAGATGCAACTTATGGAGATGCAACAGCAGGGGGGTCAGCCGGGAGGGCCACCGCCAGAAGCGCCGCAGGGCGCAGCGCCACCCGGTCCCATGAGTCTCAGAGAGGGGCCGCCGCCTGGAGCCTCACAAGGGCCACCGCCACCGGCGCCTCCCGGCGACCTTCCACCGGAGATTTCATCCCTGCTGTCGCAGATCATGGAGGCAGCCGCCCAGGGCGAGGGTATGCCTCCCGGCCTTGAACAGATGCTAGGACAGATGGGAGGTCCAAATGGCGGCTGACCTTTCAAGCCTTTTCGGGAAGCAGTACCTACCGGACTACCTCCAGTGGCAGAGTCCTACTAAACTTGCCACCGCGCTCCGCATGATGACGGGTGCGCCTTCCGGTGGCGACGCCGAATCGGTAGCCGCGCATGGCCTGGCTACGCGCCTCGGCAATGAGGTCTACGCCAAGTACAACGCCGCTCACGGCGCCACGCCCGTCACTCAATGGGTACAACAGTATTGGGATTGGCTCCGGCGTGGGGCGCCCACGCAGGTTGCCTCCACCTTGAAGAACACCACTTACGACTACGGCAACATATCAAATAACGTCCTGCACTATGTCGCGGGGCGGGGTTACGTCACCGAGGCCGACCTGAAGGATAGCGACCCGGCGGAGTACGCCGCTATCGCAACAGCCCGCGCCGAGGCCGTAGCCGACACGGGTACTCCCCGTGCCTATTACGAGTCCAACCCCGTCAACGTGAGAAGCGGGCAGGCGGCGCACCTCGACTACAACGGGAACCCCATACAAGGCCAGGGTGCGCTCTCCAGCATATGGGCGAAGATGTCGCCCCCGCCGAATGTGAACCCCGCACCGGGTCCGGCTCCGGCGCCCGCCGCGCCTTCCGGTGCTACCGCATGGCGTGATGTGATGTCTGCCGCCCCGAAGGCAGGCGGGGCGAACCGCAACGGCAACTATGCCACGACCTCAAAGCCCGGCGCGGTGGCTGTCACCCCGACGGGCGTACCCGGTGGTGCTTCCGCACAGGCGAGGCAGACCGTGGCAAAAAGGACGGGCCGCAGCATAGCGCAGGCAGGAGTGACCAAGGTGCCTACCGCAAGGGCAACCTACTCACAGATGGTCCGACAAAACCTGCGGAGATACTGATGATGAAAGCCCTGCTAAAAAGCAAGGGGAAGAAATAGGCGGCAACCGCAAGGACCGCCAGGAGTCAACCCAGGAGGGAACTCATGGACAGCGATTTCAGGACAGGAGCCGGAGAACCGGCACAGCCGGCGCCAGCGCCAGCACCAGAACCAGCCGAGAACCCGT
Source organism: Syntrophorhabdaceae bacterium (assembly GCA_028713955.1). Lineage (NCBI taxonomy): Bacteria > Pseudomonadati > Thermodesulfobacteriota > Syntrophorhabdia > Syntrophorhabdales > Syntrophorhabdaceae > Syntrophorhabdaceae bacterium. Next base: position 956 of record JAQTNJ010000317.1, on the reverse strand, counting down.
TGGCTACACCCGTGGCTAACCCGAACTTGGTGACGGTCCCTGGTGTCGCCCCGCCGGAGACAGCGCAGCAGCAGCAAGAAAGGATGCTTGAGTTCAAGGCGAGAGGAGAGATGCAGAGGCTTCCCGAATCGGAAGTTCTCGATTACGCCTCCAAGGGTTTCGACTACACGCAGAAGACGCAGGAGTTGGCGCCCTACAGAGAGATGCGGGATTTCATCGAGAACACGCCGGGAGCCGCAGACGCGATCATATCCCTGATGAACCAGGGGGTGCCACAGCAGCAGGCTCAACAGACCGTGCAGCAACAGATGGCCCCGGCTGGCTACCAACAGGCTCCCGATCCCGGCGTGAACTTCTTACTCGACCAGGTGGCAGGCATCCAGGCCCAGATGGAGGCGCAGCAGTTTCAGGGCAAGTACCCGCAGGCAGACTTCCAGAAGGTAGTCCAGCACCTTGCGGATCACCCCGAGATACCAACCCTCGAACTCGCTTACCGCGATATGTCTTACGACGATGTGGCGCGGCAGGCAGGGCTGACACAACAGCAACAGCAGGCGCAGCGGCAGCAGATGGCCGTCGAGCCGGGAGCGCAGGGACCGCCCGAGTCCTATCAGGTGGACCCCTTGAAACTCTCTCCCGGTCAGGTCTCCGAGGTCGCAAAGCGCTATCGACTCATTGAGTGACTGAGGAGGAAAGTAGATGACATCAATAAACTGGGGAGGGCTTGAAGCCTTCACCCGTGACATTGTGCTGCCGAGAGTATTCGACCAGGTTTACAGCACGAACCCGGTCTTTGCGCTCTTGGACGGCAAAGGGATCAAGGAGAAGTCCGGTAAGAACATCCGTGTTCTGGTCGAGTACGCGAAGAACACTCAGGGTGGCTCCTACGCGGGGCTTGACACCCTCTCGACCGCCCGCAACGAGAAGTTCGCGGACACCTACCTGGAGTGGAAGCA
>JAQTNJ010000316.1 GCA_028713955.1 Syntrophorhabdaceae bacterium | reverse complement strand
GTGGTATATATTTTGGCACGGCTATTGCACTATTTTTATATTATGTGCGAACATTCACAAACAGAAATTAAAAACTGAAAGGAGACACGATGATGGAAAAGAACGTATTGTTAATCGATGATGAAGCAGCCCTCAGACGACATGTTTCGATGGGACTTATGCAGCAAGGATACCATACCGAACCATGTGAGAACGGTATGAAAGGTCTGGAGACACTGGAAAACCTGATGAAGAGGAAGATGCCACCGCAAGTCGCTATCGTGGACATAAGGCTTCCCGACATCGATGGACTCAAGCTCCTGAAGGTTATAAAAGCAAATTATCCCGACCTTCCGGTTGTTCTGATAACGGGATACGGAAGCGATAGCATAGCGCAAGAAGCGAAGAGCCAGATGGCAGCAGCATATCTGGAAAAGCCCTTCAACATGGAGGATCTGACGAAGGTTCTCGCAGCGATCCCTGCATCGGCGCCGGCCGCAGACTCCGGTCTTGCCGCCACGAAGGTAACCCCGGCCCCGGCACAGTCCATGACCGCCTATGCCCTTCTTACGCTCGAAAAGGATGCCAATCTCCTGAAAGTCTACCGGACCATCTATTTTCAGGAAAACGTGGTCTATTGTGATGCCATACGGGGTGACTACGACCTGGTTCTTCTGCTCCAGGCGGATACCCTCGAAGGGATCAAGGCAATAGTGGACAACGAGATCAAAACGATCCCGGGCGTTGCCGAAGCATCGCTCCTCAGCGTTGAAGCGCCCATATTCGGCGAGAACGTTCACAGCATAATCAGCTCTGTTGACAAGGCACTGGGACGTGATAAGGCAGGCGAGGATGTCAATACGAGCCAGCCGGCAAGGATAAGATCCTCCTCATACGTGCTGATGGAGATTGAAAAAGAGAAGCTTGAGGCGATCTATCCGGCCCTTTATTTCAATGACCAGGTTGTCTACTGCGATTATACCCTCGGGAAATATGACATCGTCCTTCTCATGAAAGGGACCAGTTTCAGCGAGATCGAGAACACCATAAGGACAAAATTCAAAACCCTGGACGGCGTCCTCAGGATCAAGGAATGGCCTATACTGACCCTCTTCGAGACGTAATCGATCTACCTCGCGGAGTGCGGTATGGACGCAACATGCTGCCGGCTTAATATGATGAGGGAGGAGAGAGATGCTGCAAACGGAACAGATAAAAATAGAGCAGAGTAAACACGGGTTTTCAGGATTCAAGATCGAATTATGGAAGTACCAGGGGGAGATGGGGGCACTCATCCCCCTTCTTCAGTCTGCACAGGAGACATACGGATATATCCCGGAATCGGCGATCGACTACATCAGTGAGATCGTGGGGATACCGTCGGCCGAGATCTATGGTGTGATCACATTCTACTCACAATTCCGGTTGAAACCGATGGGGAAGAACATCATCAAGGTCTGCGACGGGACGGCCTGTCACGTGAACGCCTCGACCGCCATAATCAAGACCCTGGAGAGCGAGCTCCGGATAGGCAATGACGAGACCACGGAGGATGGTCTCTTCACACTGCAAAAGGTGGCTTGCCTGGGATGCTGCTCGCTTTCCCCGGTCATAATGATCAACGGTGAGACCCATGGACGACTGACACCGAAGAAGGTGCAGCAACTCCTGAATGAATACAGGGAGCGTGCCGGGAGGGGAGAGGTATGAAGACAATCAAGGTCGGCCTTGGAACCTGCGGCGTATCCGCCGGTGGAGAAAAAACCTATGAGGCCATAAAGGACGAGATAGAGAAACAGAACATCCAGGTTATGTTGAGAGAGACCGGCTGCAACGGTATGTGCTACCGGGAACCGCTGATGGAAGTGATCGATGAGCAGAACCACGCGTTTGTTTACGGCGAGGTGACCCCGGAAAAGGCGAAACGGATCATGACCGAGCACATACTCGCCGACAAGCCTGTTTCCGAATGGATCGTGCAGAGCGGTGTGCCGTCGGAGGATGACTCCTTTTTCAAGAAACAGAATCGGATCGTGCTGAGAAACTGCGGTATCATCGACCCCAATTCCATTGATGAATATATAGCGGCAGGCGGATACCAGGCCATCCAGAAGGTGCTCAGGGAGTACACCCCTGAAGACGTGATAGATGTGATCACCAGGTCGGGCTTGAGGGGCAGAGGCGGCGGCGGATTCCTGAGCGGCGTCAAATGGAAGTTCTGCCGGCAGGCCGAAGGCAGGGAAAAGTATATCATCTGTAATGCCGACGAAGGAGACCCCGGTGCGTTCATGGACCGGAGCACGCTGGAGAGCGATCCCCATTCCGTGCTCGAAGGGATGATGATCTGTGCCTATGCCATAGGCGCCGAGGACGGCTACATCTATTGCCGGGCAGAATATCCGAAAGCGGTTCAGAGGCTGAAGGATTCTATCAGGCGGGCCCTGGGCAAGGGATTTCTCGGAAAGAACATATTCGGGTCCAACGTCAATTTTTCCATTAAGATCAAAGAAGGGGCAGGGGCATTTGTCTGTGGTGAAGAGACCGCCCTTATCGCTTCCATAGAAGGTAAACGGGGAATGCCGCGGTTCAGACCGCCATTTCCGGCAAACAAAGGGCTCTGGGGAAAACCGACGAACATCAATAACGTAGAAACATTCGCCAACGTCGCCTGGATCATCATGAACGGCCCCGAGGCCTTTGCGGCCATGGGCACGGAGAACAGCAAGGGCACGAAGGTATTTGCTTTATCGGGTAAGGTTGCCCGGGGCGGGCTTGCAGAAGTGCCTATGGGCATAACCATCAATGAGATCGTCTATGACATCGGCGGCGGTATAAAGGACGGCAAGAAATTCAAGGCCGTACAGATGGGCGGCCCCTCGGGCGGCTCTATCCCCGCTTCCATGGGTGATCTCCAGATCGACTACCAGCAGATAAACAAGACAGGAGCCATCATGGGGTCCGGTGGCCTCGTGGTGATGGACGAGACGACCTGCATGGTCGACATGGCCAAATTTTTCCTCCGGTTCACCCAGGATGAGTCCTGCGGGAAATGTACCTTCTGCCGTATCGGGACCAAACGGATGCTGGAGATCCTGGAGAGGATAACCGACGGCAACGGCAGGGAAGG
>JAQTNJ010000315.1 GCA_028713955.1 Syntrophorhabdaceae bacterium | reverse complement strand
TCCTTCAGGAAGTCCTTTATCTTTTCTTTTGGCAGGTAACCTGTATCGAACATTAGAGTTTGTGCTCCTTAATCTTCGCTTCATCAACATTAAATGTATACATGGGCGGCTTATCGTCAAGGTTCACGCCTGGTTCATAATTAAAGAGGTCTTTCATCTCCGCGTTGATCTTCTTTTTCAGTTTCGCCACGGGTATGTCCATGGGACAGACCCTTTCACATTCCCCGCACTCTACACATCTCCCCGCAAGGTGCACCGCATGGATCATGTGGAACATGAATTTTTCCCGTAAAGACAGTGCCTGGCTTATCCAGTGCGGGTCCCGGGTCTCTGCAATACAGCTATCCTGGCAGATGCACATAGGGCATGCATTCCGGCAGGCATAGCAGCGGATACACCGTTCGAGCTCTTTTTCCCAGTATGCCTTTTTCTCTTCGAGGGTCTTCGCGTCAAACCGGCGGATATCCTCGTAAACATCCTCTTTCGGTTTATCCGATTGGATCGGGTCGCCAATAAGATGGTCATAGACAAGGGGGGTCGGATACTGGCATGTTGTGCATTTATCAGGGCAGATATCGGCAATTGCCAGCGTCTTTTCTCCTTCCGGTGTCGTAACGATAATGTTGCCGCTGTCATCAAAGGCAACCTCGACGACGGGCTGGTGCCCGATCTCCCTGAGAACCTTCTTCACGCTTATCACCCCTGTACAGGGCACACCAATGATAACAACCTTTTCGCGATCGATGAGGCCTTCCTGCAGGTACTGTATAATGGTCCTGCTGTCACATCCCTTGACAACGATACCAACCTTCTTTTTGATAGAAGGAAGGTAGCTTGTCAGGTTCTGGGCACACAGCGGATTCCAGATAAGCTTGTCGATCTGTTCCGGCATACTTATGAAGTAGGGGGTTGCGTGAATCTTGTCAAAACCCTGCTGATAACAGATCACCGTTTCAACGTCCGGGAATATTCTGGCAATAGTCTCTTTTATCTGATCCGTATTCAACCCTCATTCTCCTTCTTTGCGTGCAGGGGACCGAGCTGATGGACCTGGTTCGTGAAATCCGTGACCACCTGCTGCCATTTCTGCCCTTCCGATGCAGAGACCCATGTATAATGGAACCTTCTCTCGTCGATACCGATGAAAGGAAGGAATCTCTTCAGCATTTCGAGCCGTCTGCGCGCATAGAAATTGCCGTCTGTGTAATGACAATCCCTGGGGTGGCACCCTGAAACAAGCACGCCATCGGCGCCCGTCAGCAGTGCCTTCACAACAAAGAGCGGGTCTACCCTGCCCGAGCAGGGCACCCTGATGATGCGCAGATCCGTTGGCTGTTTAAAACGGCCGACACCCGCCGTATCTGCTCCACCGTAGGAACACCAGTTGCAGAGAAAACCTACGATCCGAAGTTCCTTCAGGTCTACCCCTGACATATGGTATTCACCTCCGCTAAGAGCTGGTTGTCGGTGAAATGCTGCAACTGGATCGCACCACAGGGACAGGTGGATGTGCAGACGCCGCAGCCGGCACAGACCGTTTCGATGACCTTTGCGACCTTTTTGCCGCTTCTCAGCTGGTCCTCCTTGATGGCCTGGAAAGGACAGGTTTTAACACACTTCATGCAGCCCACACAGGCGTTCGTATTGACCTGCGCAATAGCCGGATCGGATTCAAGCATATCCTTTGAGAACAGCGCCAGCACCTTTGCTGCCGCCGCGCTCCCCTGGCCGACCGACGCGGGGATATCTTTCGGTCCCTGGCATGCGCCCGCAAGGTATACCCCTGCTGTATTTGTTTCAACGGGTCTTAATTTCGGGTGACTTTCAACATAGAAACCAAATGTATCATAGGAGATGTGGAGTTTTTCTGCCATACCGGCAGCACCCGGTGCGGAAATAACTGCCGTCGCGAGGACAACGAGGTCTGCTTCGACCTCCACCTGAGTACCGAGGAGGGTGTCCGCGCCCCTTACGACCATCTTCTTGCCTTTGGGATAGATCTTCGAGACCCGCCCCCGTATATATCTCGCGCCGTAATCCTCCTGTGCCCTCCTGGTAAACTCATCGTACCCTTTACCGGGGGAACGGATGTCCATGTAAAAAACATAGGATTGCGAATCGGGTACGTGGTCTTTCGTGAGGATCGCCTGCTTTGCGATGTACATGCAGCAGAAGTTCGAACAGTAAGGCACGCCAAGGGATTTATCCCTGGAGCCTGCACAGGAGACAAAGACAACAGTCTTCGGTTCGGTCTGGTCGGATGGCCGCAGGATATGTCCCGATGTAGGACCCGAAGCATTGAGGATCCTTTCGTACTGGATACCTGTGATGACGTCAGGGTAACGCCCCGCGCCATATTCCGGGAACTTGTCGAGGTCAAAAAGCCCGTATCCTGTTGCAACGATGATCGCGCCAATATCCTCGGTGACGATCTCGTCTTCCATCTCGTAATTGATCGCCCCTGTGGGACATATTTTGGCGCAGACACCACACTTCCCTTTCGTGAACTGTCTGCAGAATGCGGGATCGATCTTTGCCTTCTTGGGGATTGCCTGCGGGAACGGTATGTTGATCGCCCGCGTCGGGGCGACTCCATAATTGAAGTGATCGTACGCGTTCCTTGTCGGGCACTTCTCCATGCATGCGCCGCAGCCGGTGCATTTCGACCAGTCAACATAGGTCGCCTTCTTCCGTATCTTGACCTGATAGTTACCGACATATCCTTTTATCTCGTCAATCTCCGAATATGCATGGAGCTTGATCTTCTCATGCTGTGCTACATCGACCATTTTAGGACCGAGGATGCATATCGAGCAGTCTATGGTAGGAAAGGTCTTGTCAAGGCGCGCCATCATCCCGCCGATGCTGGGACTTTTTTCAACAAGGATAACATCCAGCCCGCCGTCGGCACAGTCAAGGGCAGCCTGCATGCCGGCAACTCCGCCGCCGATAACCATAACCCTTTTATTGACCTTGAACGACGACGAGTAAAGGGGTTTATTGTTCATTACCTTGGCAACGGCCATCTTTACGGCATCGATTGCCTTGGTGGTGTTCAGTTCTTTATTTTCACCGATCCATGAGATATGTTCCCTGATGTTCGCCATTTCAAGGAAGTAGC
>JAQTNJ010000314.1 GCA_028713955.1 Syntrophorhabdaceae bacterium | reverse complement strand
TAATCTGGAACTTTCAGCCTTCTTTTTTCCTGACCGTCCTGCCCTCCGTCAAAACGGTCATGAGCTTACGTATAGAGAATTAAACGATCAGGCGAGCCGGATCGCAACAGGTCTCATCAAGTTGGGTATCAGACCCGGCGATCACATAGGGCTCTGCGCGCCAAACTCTATTGAATGGATCGCTTTCTATTTCGGTGTTCTGAAGACCGGGGCAACAGCGGTCACGCTATCAGGGATGCTCACCGGCGAGGAGCTTGCCAATCTTGTTAATCATGCAAAACCACGGATTATCTTCACCGCTGAAACCAAGTTAAAGGAACTGGAGAAACTGAAAGGGTCCGGCGGGGGACTTGAATGGATTATCTGCCCTGACGGCGACATGGACCTTAATCACCTTATCAAGACCGGGTCGGGATCATTCAAGGCAATAGAGAGAGACCGTTCGGATACTGCCGCTATTCTTTATACCGGCGGTACCACAGGTATTCCGAAAGGTGTCATGCTTAGTCACGAAAGTATGATCTTTTCGAGTCACAGCATCGCGGGCTATGAGAGGTCCACCCAGAATGATCTTTCCGTCTGCTTTCTTCCTTTCAATCACGTCTTCGGCCAGATACATATCATGAACACCTCAATCCACTGTGCCGGCTGTCTGGAACTTCTCCCGGTCTTTGACACAGAACAGGTCCTGGGATTGATGGAGCAAGGGCGGGTGACAAAGTTCTTCGCCGTACCCACCGTCTATATCCGCCTTTTGAGACAAAACAACCTTGAGAAAAGGCTTGGGCAGCTCCGATATTGTTTTTCAGCGGCAGCCAGTTTGGCACAAGAGATTGTCAGGGAATGGAAGGAGCGGACCGGGATAACGATCTCAGAGTCCTATGGGATGACGGAGGTCATGCCTGTAACCTTCAACCATTACTATCCGGAAAGACACGTCATCGGCTCCGTAGGCCACCCGATCCCCGGAGTTGAGGTCCAGATAAGGGACTTCTCGGGGAACGCATTGGAAGAAGGACTCGATGGAGAGATCTGCATCCGCGGGCGCAATGTGATGAAGGCTTACTTTGAGAACCCGGAGGCCACGCGTGACGCATTATCGGAGGACGGCTGGTTCCGTTCAGGCGACATCGGCTATATCGATCCTGACGGCTACCTCTTCATCGTGGATCGTCTGAAGGACCTCATCATCACTGGCGGAGAGAATGTTTATCCCCGTGAGGTTGAGGAGGTCCTCTACACATGGCCTGAAGTGGAGGAGTGCGCCATCGTAGGGGTCCCGGACAAGGAGTGGGGCGAGCGCATCTGCGCCTGTATAGTCCCCAGGGCCGGGCATACACTGTCAACAGCGGAGTTGAAAAACTTTCTGAAAAGCCGTCTTTCCGGGTTCAAAATACCCAAAGACTATATCGTACAAAACGAATTGCCGAAGAGTCCTGCGGGCAAGATATTGAAAAGGGAGATAAGGAAACAGTTACTCAATGCCGGCAAGCAGTAAAAATTGTTTCAGGATGAACGGTCCTTCATATCAAAAGGACGGGCCATCAAATAATAATGTGAGGAGGGTGTCTATTATGAAAAAACATTGTGTACTCTGGTGTATCATAAGTGTTGTAGCTATCGTGTTTCTTGCATCCACCATTCCGGTAAATGCCCAGGAAAAGGTGGTCAAGCTGAGGTATTCAAATTTCTTCCCACCGGTTCATCCTATCAGCAAACTGGCCGAGGAATGGATCAAAGAGGTCGAGAAAAGGACCAACGGCCGGGTAAAGATCAGCTATTTTCCCGGCAATACGCTTGCCCCGCCCGGACAGGCTTATGATGCCGTCGTAAAAGGTATTGCCGACATGGCGCAGAACCTCCTGGCCTATTCACCGGGAAGGCTCCCGCTTAGCGAGGTTCTCCAACAACCCCTTGGTTATGCAAGCGGCTACCAGGGAACAAACTTGGCCAACGAGTATTATAAAAAGTTTAAGCCGAAAGAATTTGACGACGTCAAAGTAATGTATCTTCACGGCGTTGCCCCCGGCACCTTCCATACGAAGAAGGAGATCAAATCCTTTGACGACATAAAGGGTCTCAGGATCAAAGCCAACGCGGAAAATGCCGACATCGTGAAGGTGCTTGGCGGAGCGCCGGTGACCATGCCCATTACAGAGACCTACGATGCCCTCCAGAAGGGGCTTGTCGAAGGTATCCTCCTCCCCAACGAGGCTTTAAAGGGATGGCGGTTTGCGGAGGTTGTAAAGACAAGCCTTGACAGCAACGCGGTCTCCTATCTAACATCAATGTATGTCATCATGAATAAAAACAAATGGAACCAGATCTCCAAGGAAGACCAGGCAACGATCGAGAAGATCAACGAAGAGTGGATAGAAAAACAGGGCAATTTGTGGAATAAGCTGGACAAGGAAGGAAAAGAGTACGCCATTCAAAAAGGCGTAAAGTTTATAAAGGTATCAAAAGATGAGGAAGCAAAGGTCACCGCAAAGATGAAGCCAATCCTTGATGAATACGTGAAGGCAATGAATGCAAAAAAATTGCCGGGCGCTGAAGCGTTGAAGTTCTGTCAGGACTATATCAAGGCTCATCCATAACCCTTCTCAACCCTCATTTCCCTATCCCCCGGACAACATAGGGGGATAGGGAAACATTACGGAGGAAGAATGAAAAATATCTTTTTGGATACCGTATTTAAAATTGACGTGACCTTCCATGTTATTGCCGGTTCAGTGTTGGCCTTCATGATGGTCATCACCCTTCTCGATGTAATCATGAGGAATCTGGGGAGCCCGATCGTGGGGAGCATGGAGATCATCTCCTTCTGCGGTTCAGTAGTGATCGGCTTCGCCATCCCCTACACGTCATGGAAAAGGGCACACGTCTATGTAGACTTTCTCACGGAGAAACTGAGCCCGGGAAACAAAAGAACTATGCAAATCATTACACGGTGCATGGGCATCGTCCTTTTTGCGTTTATCGGATATAATTTTATTATCTATGGATTTGACCTTATAAGGACAAAAGAGGTAAGTCCGAGTTTCAGACTCCCTTACTATCCCATACCCTTTGGCCTGAGCCTCAGTTGTTTTCTCCAGTGTCTCACTTTGGTCGCCGATCTTGTAAGGACGATTCATTCGGGAGGTGATAAATGAATGAGGTAACGGTCGGGCT
>JAQTNJ010000313.1 GCA_028713955.1 Syntrophorhabdaceae bacterium | reverse complement strand
GTGGCCATCACGGCAGATTGCATCGTCGGCTTTCCCGGCGAAGATGAGGAAGATTTCAGAAAAACCATGGATCTCATAGAAGATATTCAATTCGACGGTATATTCTCCTTTATCTTTTCTCCGAGGAAATTTACCCATGCCTCAACCCTGTCCGGTGAGGTACCGCGGGCGGCCGCACTGGAAAGGCTTCACCATCTCCAAAAACTTCAAAGAGAGATAACGCTTTCGAAGAACAAGGCAATGGAAGGCAAAACGACCGAGGTGCTGACTGAAAACATAAGCAAAAACTCAAAAGAGGAGCTTACAGGGAGAACAAGGACAAATAAGATCGTCAACTTTTATGGTCCGCAGACAATGATGAACAGGCTCGTCGAGGTTGCAATAGTAAAAGGTTATGCCAATTCTCTGAAAGGTGGGGAACCAAAATTGAAGGAGGTGCAGGTATGTTGAAAGAAATGAAGATTGCGGGCATTACCGTTGATCCTTTTACAAATACCCCGATCGTGCTTCTGAAAGACCTGGAGGAGAAGGATGTCCTTCCTATCTGGATCGGCCTTCTCGAGGCCTCGAGCATCGCAACAGCTCTGGAAAACATCCAGACTCCAAGACCAATGACCCATGACCTCCTCAAAAACATCCTCGATCAGCTCGGCATCAAGGTGATCAAGATAGAAGTGAATGATCTGAAGGACAATACCTACTATGCGCTGATACATCTGGACGTGAACAACAAGAGGCTTACCATAGACGCCCGGCCAAGCGATGCCCTTGCGATCGCTCTGCGGACCGGCGCTTCGATCTTTGTTGAAGAGTCCGTTATCCAGAGATCTGCAAAGGTAGACCTCTCGCAAAAAGGCGACAAGGTCGTTACGGATACGACGGAGTGGGAAGAGATCCTGGAGAATCTCTCCCAGGATGATTTCGGCAAATATAAGATGTAGCCATGATAGACCTGCATACACATACCCTCTTCAGTGACGGTGAGCTCCTGCCGTCAGAGTTGGTAAGGAGGGCAAAGACAAAAGGATACAAGGTTATCGGCATCTCCGATCACGTGGATTCCACGAACATCGAGACGGTCGTCGCCGGGATCCTGAAATTAAAAAAAGAGCTGAAACACTACAAGGGCATAACCGTTGTCCCCGGTGTTGAGATAACCCACAGCCCCAAAGGCCTCATCGGTGAGCTGATCGCCTTTGCGAGGAAGCTCGGGGTCTCCTATGTTGTCGTGCATGGGGAAACGATCGTCGAACCAGTGGAAAAAGGCACAAACAAGGCAGCCATCGAGGGCAGGGCAGACATCCTCGCGCACCCCGGCCTCATCACCGAGGAAGAGGTTGCAATGGCGAAAAAGAGCGGGACCTTCTTAGAGTTAACGTCGCGGAAGGGTCATTCACTGACGAACGGTCATGTGGCACGCCTGGCAAAGATGATCGGGGCAAGGCTGATACTGAACACGGATTCTCACAGCCCGGAGGACCTCATCCACAGAGAGGATGCGAAAAAGGTCGTGCTCGGGGCGGGCCTTTCACTTCAGGACTTCGCGGAGATGCAGAGAGACGCCATGGAATTCGTAGAAAGGATTATTGGACCGAAAAGATGAAATTAACGATACACGAGGACGTCAAAAAGATACCCTATTATCCGAAGGCCATGATGTACGGTTTTGATGAGGGCTGGGTGAGACTCTCTTCCAATGAAAATCCCTTCCCGCCGTCACCGAAGGTATTTTCAAGTATCCTCGATGCCCTCTTTTTTACCAACAGATATCCCGGCGGCGAATTGGAATTAAAGGCTGCCATCGCGAAAAAACTCGGTACGGGACCTGAACAGGTGCTCATCGGGAACGGCTCCAACGAGCTTATCGAGATGACCCTCAAGGCCATGAAACACGAGAAGAGAAATAAGGTCATCATATCCGATCCTTCTTTCGCGTTCTACGCCATTGCGGCGCAAGTTTACGGCTATGAGGTCAGCAAGGTCCCCCTTGTTGATATGCGCGTCGACCTCAGTCTCATCAGTAAACAGATAGATAAGGCCACCCGGGTTATCTTCCTCAATAACCCCCTCAACCCGACGGGGACGATCTTCCGGCAGGAGCATTTTGAAGATTTTCTGAAGACCATACCGCCTGAAGTGCTCATCGTCGTCGATGAGGCGTACGCGGAGTTTGTTGAAAGCGCGGAATTTCCCCATACTATCAAGTATATCGCGGAGCGGCCCGTTCTTGTGCTGCGAACCTTTTCCAAGGCTTACGGCCTGGCGGGATTAAGGATAGGGTATGGCATAGGGGAGGAATCACTGATCGCCTTCCTGGAGAGAACCAAACAACCTTTCAGCGTCAATATGATGGCGCTCATCGCTGCGCAGGCAGCGCTTTCTGACGGCGTCTATCTCAAAAAGGTCCTCAGGAACAATAAAAACGGCAAACTCTATCTCAATAAGGCCCTGAAAGAGCTGTCCCTCGAATTCATTCCATCGGAAGCAAATTTCCTTCTCGTAAAGCTCGGCAAAGAGGCTGAAGAAATAACAAAAAGGCTTTTTGAGGAAAAGGTCCTCGTTCGATGGATGGGCGCTTACGGGCTGCCGGATTTTATCAGGGTCTCCGTCGGAAGGACCGATGAGAACAGGCGGTTCATCGAGGCCCTGCGGAGAATCATATAAAGGCAGCAGATAGCCGTCAGCTGACAGTATATCGTATATAGTATATCGTACATGGTATATTCAAATTCATCACCCCATGTGTCCCACTCGGTATTGGTACCTCGATATACAATATACTATATACTATTTTCCATTAGCTACGAGCCGCCTTTCTGAGGATACGGTAAAGGATGAAGAAAAACACGAGAACAAAGCTGATCATTACGATCGATGGCCCGAGCGGTGCGGGTAAAAGCACGATAGCCCGGATGTTGTCAAAAGATCTCAGTTATGCCTACATCGATACCGGCGCCATGTACCGGGGGATTGCCTATGCCTTCAGGAACAGAAAGCGAGAGGCAGGGATAGAGGAATTCCTGGAACACCTCTCCATCCGGTTCAATTTTACCGAAGGTACAAGGGTCTTCCTTGAGGACAGGGACATCTCTGACGAGATCAGGACCCCGGACGTCTCATTACTGGCTTCGAGCCTTTCACAGAAAAGCTCCGTGAGGCAATATCTCACGAAGATACAGCGGGAGATCGGGAAGGATGG
>JAQTNJ010000312.1 GCA_028713955.1 Syntrophorhabdaceae bacterium | reverse complement strand
ACCAAAACAACCATTGCCACCATGAACGCGGTACTATTGTCCGTTGTGCTCGGTCTTGCCATTATCGTCTCGGGCGCAACAAAGGTATGTGCAGAAGACCCGTTGGTCCCGAAGACCGTCCGGATCGCTCCGAACATGGAGCCCGTCATCGCTCATCCTGAACAGGCAGCGGAGGCACAAAAGAAGATCGATGCCTTGCAGAAAAAAGCCGGTAAGAGACCGAATATCCTCATCTATCTCATGGATGATATAGGCTGGGGTGACCCTGGAGTGTATGGCGGCGGGTATATGGCCGGTGCCCCGACACCGAACATGGACCGCCTGGCCCGTGAAGGCCTGCAGCTTACCTCAACCTATTCGCAGCCGTCGTGCTCTCCCACGAGGGCAACGATCATGACCGGGAGACTGCCGATCAGGCATGGCATCCTCCACCCGCCCATGTACGGGGAAAAGGGCGGCCTGGGTGGAGAGATCACCATGGCCAGCATCCTGAGCAAGGCCGGCTATGTCACCCAGGCAGTAGGGAAATGGCATATGGGTGAGAACGAGGAATCACATCCCCAGAACGTGGGCTTTGATGACTTCTATGGTTTCATGAGCGTATCCGACATGTATACCGAATGGCGGGACCCCTACTTTTACCCGGAAGTAGTCAACAACAAGGAACGTACTGAATGGATAAAGGGCTTGCCATGGAACAGGAACCTCATCCACGCGAAAAAGGGCGGCAAAGTTGAAAAGATTGAGGAGATTACCATTCCCGTTCTATCGAAACTGGATGAAAAATGGGCCGATTACTCTGTCGAGTTTATCAAGAAGATGGCAAAAAGCAGCCAGCCTTTTTTCCTTTATCACTGCACGCGCGGCGGCCATTTTGACAATTACCCGAGCGACAGATATAAAGGCAAGTCACCGGCAAAATACCCCTACAAAGATGTCATGATCGAGCTTGATGATATCCTCGGCCGGCTCGTCAAGACCCTTGAAGAAACAGGTCAGCTCGACAATACGCTGATCTTTGTTACATCCGACAACGGGCCAGAAATGGAGACATGGCCTGACAGCGCATATACGCCGTTCCGCGGCGCAAAGGGGTCGACCTGGGAAGGAGGCGTCCGCGTTCCCGGTATCGTCTACTGGCGTGGTATGATAAAACCGGCCCGTATATCCGATGGTCTCTTTGACCTCGCAGACCTGTTCAACACGTCATTGAACCTGGCAGGGGCGAAAGACCAGATGCCAAAAGACCGGTTCATCGACGGCATTGACCAGACGTCATTCCTGCTTGCCGATAAGGGGGAATCTAATCGTAAGGCAGTCTACTACTGGCTCAACCAGTTCCCGTCAGGAATAAGGATCGGTGAGTATAAATACATGTTGGCTGCTGAGAACGACAATGTGCAGGACACCGTCACTCCCGGAGGTTTCTCGGGCGAGATGATGAGGTATAGTTACGGGAGGTTGTTCAACCTCTACTTAGACCCAAAGGAGAACCACAGCTATCTTATACGCAAGCTTCCCTACGTGGAATTCCTTACCGGTTATTTTAAGGAACATCTTGCGACGCTTCAGAAATATCCGCCCAAAGTTACCACAAAAACGCTGTCGCCGGTTCCTCAAAAACCCTGAAATTCTGTTCTTTACCACTCTTCGCCCTGTTCCCAAAAGGGGTGAAGAGTGGTTTTGCCCGGTTTTTTTCTTAATCATCCAATAAAATGTGCCGATAAGCTAACTGGTTAGGGAGAAATGGCCAGGAGCGCAATAAAGCGTTATCGCGGTTGCGCAATATTGAGCATGAGGGGGTTGTTGAAGTTGTATGTGTTGGAGTCAGATCAGTTGTTCTTTTTCTGTGAATTGAGCCGGACAGGCTGCGAGATGGTGAAGAAGATATATGGTGCGTGACAGCATACTCAGTGTAGTTAAGGCAACAAATAATCTTGAAGATAAAAGTGAAAAGAAGGGCAGCCGGAAGACTAAAAAAGAACTCACGGCAGAGCTCACGGAGATCCGTAAGAAGCTGAAAGAGTTAAGAGATCTGGCAGGCAGGTACATAGACGATATGGACTCCGTCAAGCAAGACGAGACGCGCCTGCGGACAATCTTTGAATCGATCCAGAGCGGAATCCTCCTTGTAGACGCAGAGCGGCATATGATCGTTGATGTCAATACGGTGGCAGCGAAGATGATCGGTCTTCCGAGGAAAGAGATTATCGGCACTACATGCCACAAACATGTATGTCCCGCGGAAATGGGCAGGTGTCCCATTACTGACCTAGGACAGACGGTGGACAACTCGGAACGCCTCCTCCTTGGCCCTGGTGGGAGGAATATCCCTATTATCAAGACGGTGAATTCGATTGTCATAAATGGCCGCAGGCACCTCATTGAAAGTTTTGTAGACAATACAGAACGAAAACGTGCCGAAGAGGAGATCAAAAAGTACCGCGACAACCTTGAGCTGCTCGTGGAAGAACGTACAGAGGGTTTTGAGAAAGTAAAGGAACAGCTCGAGGGTGAAATCGCCGAACGCAGGCAGGCTGAGCATTCCCTGAAAAAAAATGAGACGTTGCTGCGGCTGATCCTGAACCTGTCGACAAATTTTATCTGCCTTCCTGCCGAAGAGACCGATTGTGGCATCGACGATGTCCTGAAGGCGATAGGCCAGTTTGCGGATGTTGACCGCAGTTATGTCTTCCAGTTTAGTGAAAAGGGGACACGGCTGGACAATACACATGAGTGGTGTGCTCCGGGGATATTGTCCCAGCAGGAGAAGCTTCAGGGGATTACGGCCGATGACCTGCCCTGGTTTTTTGAGAATATAAAGAGGTTTGAAACGATTCACATTCCTGACGTGACGCAACTTCCTGCCGGGGCAGCGGCAGAAAAAGAGGAATTTATGCGGGAGGGTATCCAATCCCTTGTTACGGTCCCTGTCATATCGAATAATCTTCTTATCGGATTTCTTGGGTTTGACAGCGTACGCTCGAAAAAGACCTGGTCTGAAAACATTATTTCATTGCTGAAGATCGTCGGCGAGATCGTTGCCAATGCGCTGGCGCAAAAAAACGCGGCCGAGGCTGTAAAACGCGGCTCGGCAAAATATCAGGCCCTTTTTGAGAATGCCAATGATGCGATCTTCCTTATCAAAGGTGGGGTCTTTATTGATTGCAACCCGAAGACGCTGGCGATGTTCCGCTGCACAAAG
>JAQTNJ010000311.1 GCA_028713955.1 Syntrophorhabdaceae bacterium | reverse complement strand
GCTATTGCTACGGGGTCAGCATGGCGCCTGACGGTGGAAGGCTTGCCGAGATCATCAATGGTCTCGACAATAGTTTTATCTCCGGACCGGATAGCGTCGGTCTCGAAACGCTTAATAAGGACGAGGCCGTCGCCGCATTCCACACACATGAGCATGAGGGTCTCTGCCATACTGTATGGACCTTCCATACACCCTTCATTGCCGGGATCTGCAACTGCGACCGTTCAGACTGCCTCGCTATGCGCACCACCGTCACACACGCAATACCCGTTATGTTCCGGGCCGAGTATGTTGGCAAGGTCCTTCCTGAAGAGTGCAACGGCTGCCGGGAATGTATGCGCGTCTGTCAGTTCGGCGCCATCACCTACAGCCCCTCAATCAAAAAGGCGGTCGTCGACCAGAGGTGGTGCTATGGCTGCGGGGTCTGCCGCTCCGCTTGCAAGAGAAACGCGATCCGGCTCGAGGAGCGCACCAGGGTTCCCGCTGCCGCGGCCTTGTGGTAAAAACATACAGGTCACAGGCTTCACGTGAATGCGGAAGGTATCAGGTTCTGCACACTACCCGCTATCAACTATGAGTTGCCTTTGCAGCAATCAGCTGTCAGCAAAAAGCAGGCTAAAGTTCAGGCTAAGGTTAAGCAAACTCCGGAGCGTGGCGCATTGTCATTGCGATCCCGCAGGGCGTGGCGCATTGTCATTGCGAGCGGAGCGCGGCGTTTTGTCATTGCGAGCCCGCAGGGCGTGGCAATCCCATCTTTTGAGATCGCCACGTCGCTTGCGCTCCTCGCGATGACAATAAAATATTGAACATTGAACAGATTTTGTCCTTCACGCTCGGCTCTTGGCTCTCCGCTCCCTGCTGCTTCTCCCTCTCGCACCTCACGACTAACGACTTACGGGCGTTTAACTATGAGCTGTTTTTCCCCTTGACAATATACCTGACTTACAGGAAAATGGTGAACGGAAATTTGAAATGCGTGCACCTGTCGTTGTGTGGACCATCCTTCTTCCTCTTTATTCTCACGAAAATATCCTTTGTAGTCAATTGTCAAGATTCCGGGGGACACCGTGCAAATTATAAAAATGGCGTGGAAGCTGATGCAGTACTATAACTTATTGAGGAGACCCGGTGAGATTGCACAATTACAAGACCGGTCTGTTTATCCGGGTGATGCTTATTTAACAGGAGGAAACGTTGATAGTAACGGGCGATAAAAAAACTATTCGATTACCTTACCGCTTGTTTTTTGCAGCGGCAGGATTGATTATTGCAGCCGGATTATTGCCTTCGGTTGCTTATGCAGATGCGACCGGAATGTGTCAGGTATGGGACAGCCGGATCCGGAAATACGTTTCCCGGCCGTGTGTCAAAGAAGGTCCGGCCCCCCGGTCATCAGTACCTTCTTATGACTATGAGGCTGAACGTCAGCGCCAGGAAGCAGAACGCCAAAGGCAGCTTGAAGCTGAGAGACAGCGACAGCAGGAGCTGGAGGAGCAGAGAAAAAGAGAGGAAGAGGCGGCCAAGCTCAGACAGGAACAGTTCGAAAGGAACAAGCAGGAGGCCCTGAGGAGCATGAAGGGCATCGCCGAGGGCGAGTTTGGGCTTAAGGATACCGATACCGGCGCCGTGGGCCTGAAGGATATCGGCGACACGGGCACGAGTAGTTTCGGATTGAAGGATATAACCACCTCCGCAAAGACGGATAAGCCGCAAAAGGCCGAATGCGAGTGGGGCAATATGGGTGCGTCCGTGGTCGATCTCAGGTGCCTTGGTCTTGACCCTGATAAGCCTATCGCCGTGGATCCCAATGTTACAAAAGGCAAGGAGCGGGTCTTCCCGGCCCAGATCGATCTGAAGACCTTTGAAAATGCCAACTACAACAAGGGGTTTGAGGCGCTGATGCGTTTTGATGCCGCCTCTGCCGCTGCTGCCGTGCAATACTTCAAAAAGGCACAGAAAGAACGACCGAAAGATCCAATGGTCCGGAACGGACTGCTTCTGGCGCAGGATATCTACAAGGCCCGATTGAAGAAGGAAAAGGAAAAAAATGACCAGGCCCGTGCCACATACCTTACGTTACAGAGTTATGCCGCCATGATGATGGGAGATATGGAAAAGGCAAAAGATTTTATTACCCAGGCACGAAAACTCGACCCGGACAACAATAGTACCAAGTTCGTGGAGTCCTTTTCCAAAATGGATTTGGGACCGAAAGGCTCTTACTCTGACAGGAGAGATGCATACAAGCTGGTTGCCAACAGCCTTGTATCTATAAACAGGTATGGTCATCTTGCCGTAGCTCAAGTCATGCTGGAATCAGCACAGCAATTGCAGCCGGAGGACAAGTTTATCGGCATGTTCCTTCAGGAGTTGCGTAATTATAGGACCAGCCTTGTCTCGGCAACCGCAAAAACCAAAACAACACCTTAAGAATCTCACGTGAAGGAGCGGATCATGAAAAAGATGCCTCTTGCCGGGCTGTTAATCCTTGCCCTGATAGCCGTAACAGCAGTCCCGGTGTTTACCGGAGAAATACATGACGCGATACTGGCAAAAGATATTGCCAAAGTCAGGCAACTATTGGATCAAGGCGTGAACGTCAATGTCCTTGGCGAGTACAAGCGGACTCCGCTGCATTTTGCTGCCGCGTGGGGCAATATTGATTTGGTGAGACTGCTTATTGATAGGGGCGCAAACATAGACGCCCGTGATCACGTCAAGCAAACACCGCTACATATGGCAGCTGAATCCGGCACTGCGGATATAGTTAAACTGCTGATTGAAAAAGGGGCGGATGTGAATGCCCTGACCGAATATAAGGAAACCCCGTTGCACAGAGCAGCCGGGCAAGGCATGGCCGATGCAGCTGCGTTGCTCATACAGAAAGGCGCAAACGTAAGTGCCCGGAGCTTGACTCAGGATACTCCGTTGCATGTAGCAGCCGAGTATGGGGACAAAGGTGCGGCAGGAAGAGGTAATAACGAGGAACTGGTGAAGTTGCTAATTGAAAATAGAGCTGATGTTAATGCACGTAACAACACTGGAGATACCCCGCTACACAGGTTCGCCGGGGGATACAGCTCTACCAACAAGTTGGCGGCACTGCTCATTAATAAGGGGGCTGATGTAAATATCCGGAATAATAACGGGGATACACCGGCTATGATTGCGGAGAAAAGGGGGAAACCCGAGCGAGTTGCCATATTGCGCAAGACCGG
>JAQTNJ010000310.1 GCA_028713955.1 Syntrophorhabdaceae bacterium | reverse complement strand
AGCCGCTGGAGCGGAATGAGCGTGTTTGCGGGGAAACGTCCGACGCCGATGCTCCCCCCAATGAAAGATCTTTGGTTAATTCACCATTTATCACTTTTTTGTTCATCACTACGGAGCTTGGCTCCGCTCACTCCTCCCTTATCTGTATCTGAGGATAGGTCCGGTAGACCTTCCATATAGGATACAATGATGCGACAATACTGGCCGCTATGGCTGTGATTCCGGCAAGAAGATAGGGATCGAAGGTGAAGTGGTAGAAGATCGTCCAGTTAAAACTGCGCAGGTTAATGACCTTGATGAGTATCAGTGCAAGTGCAGTACCAACGCCGATGCTCATAAGGAAGCTCACAAGGCCCATGCCTATCCCTTCAAAGAGCGTCATCCCCGCGATCTGACGGACAGAAAATCCAAGGGCCCGGTAGATGCCGAACTCACGCTGTCTTTCCACGAAGAGGGTCATAAGGGCGCCGGCTATCCCGAAGAAGGCCACTATGATGGCGAGGACCCTCATCGACCGCGTAACGGCAAAGGTGTTGTCGAAGACGGAGAGTATGTTTCCGTGGAGCTCGCTCCTGGTTGCGACAGGCAGGTTCCGGTTGTGTGCCCGTTGCTTTACCTCCGCGATGACTTTCTCCCGGTCAGGATATTTCGGATCGACGAAGATCCCGAGGCTGTTGATCGTACGGTCTTTAAAATGTTCAATGTATATTGACCGGTCCATCATAATGAGCCCGTGCTCGGTTGTGTAGTCATAGAATATCGCTGCTACCGGGAACCGGATCGCCCCTTCTGTCCCATTGATGGTAATGGTGTCCCCTTTCTTCACGTTGAAGTGTCTTGAAAAGCTCTCGGAGATGATCACCGCTCCCCGCTTTACCGGTTCCCAGTTCTCTTTGCCGCCTCTTACCCAGCCGAATTCAGTAAATTGCTGGAGGACAGAGGCATTGATCGCCGTGATATAGGCAGGCATCCCGCGGTATGTTATCTGGACGTTCCGGTAGGTATCGATACCTTCTATACCGGGCACCCTCTTCAGTTCCTCATAAAAGTCTTCAGGTACGTCAACGTCCCCTCTTGTTGAGATATATAATTCCCCCTTTAGCTGGCTGTTCATCCACCAGATGAGGGAGTAGCGGAAACTGTCTATCATTGATCCGAGGCCGATCGACATGGAAAGGGCCACCATAAAGGCGGCGATGGCCACAGCGGTACGTCCCATGTTTTTCCGGATATTCGCGACGGCAAGTTTCCCCTGGACCCCTCCGACCCTTGAAAAGAGCCATTTAAGCGCCGGTGCAACAAGCATTACGGCAAACCCGGTAAAGAGACTGACACCGAGGAGAAAGATAAACGTACCGGCGTATCCCACGTATACGTGATAGAAAGAGAGCAACAGGAAGCAGGCGGCGATGCATAGTATCCCGAGACCGATAAGTGCTATCTTTCCTGCCTTTCTTTTTCCGCCCCTGTATGCCGTTCTGCCACGGAGAGCCTTAACGGGTTCCGTGAGGATAAGCTCGATAAGGGGCGCAATAGATCCCAAAAGGCTTGCGATACAACCAAGACCGATGCCGGCGGCGAGCGTCAGCAAAGACCAGGGTTGTGGTGAGGGCTTGAGGAAAAAATAGAGCGTGCTTATGGTGCTCCCCACTATCTCCGTAAGGAAACGGCTCAGTATATAGCCAAAAACAGCCCCCAGGGCCCCGCCCAGTATCCCCAGGCAGAATATCTCGATAAGAAAGGCGGCTACGATCTCATAACGGCTGGCGCCGAGGCTCCTCAGGACGCCCGCATCCTTCCTGCGGCTTACCACGACGAACATCGCAGTATTATAGATTAGGAATGTCCCGACAAAAAGGGCCAAAAGCGACAGGGCCTGGAGATTCAGCTTGAAGGCGTGCAGCAGGGCGGTCAGGGTTTCCTGCCTTTGCCTCTTCGACTCGATCCTGAAACCTTTCTCCCAGCGGGACCGGAATGCGGCCTCGTCATTCACAATGAGGTCAACGCGGTCTATTGATCCCTTGAGGCCGAATATCTTCTGGGAATTGAGTATATCCATAAGGATGAGTGGTTCGCCTGATGGGTTCGGAAAGGTATTGATTACCTTAAAGGTGCCCTGCGATGTCTCGAACCGGCCCCCCGGTTTCACCTTCAGCCGGGAAGCGAGATTAGAGTCGATAAGGACAGACCGATCGTCAGTAAAAAAAGAAAAGAGATCTTCTTCCTTACGTCGCCCCTTTTCAGCAAGATAAGCGCCGAAGATCTCGGGCCGGATGGTCCTGTCGAGAAAGGGGTCTATGCCGAGGACGTGGATCGCCTCGCTGTCTGTTAGCCTTATCCGGCGATCAATAACCGGAGCAAGGAAATCAATAGAAGGATCTTTCATCAGCCTGGCGAGTATTGTTTCGTCTACCGGTCCTGCGGGCCGCTCAATAAGGTGCGTAGACCTTCCCCGCAGGAATTCAACGGCCTTACTGAAGCTTGAAAGCGCCGACTGTGCAGACAGGCCCATGCCGATGACCGCTGCCACACCGCAGGCAATGCCAAGAAGCTGGAGGATGCTTAAACTCCGTCTCCTTAAACGATAACGGAGAAAGGCCTTTGTGACGATCTTCAAGTACCTTGCGCCTCGCAGGATTTATCTTCCACGACGATACCGTCTGCCATCCGCAAGATCCTCTGTGCATACTGACAGGTTATCATCGCGTGGCTGACCATGATGAGCGTTGTCTGTGATTGGCGGCACTGGTTGACGAGAAGGTCAAGGACATGTGCACCGGTTACCGTATCGAGATTGCCCGTAGGCTCGTCCGCAAGGATTATGGAAGGCTTCTTGACGAGGGCCCGCGCAATTGCCACGCGCTGCTGCTCGCCGCCGGAGAGTTCGTAAGGGTAACGGTTTTCCTTTCCTTCGAGCCCCACAGACGTAAGTACTTCCTTAGCAGTAACAGGGTCAGGTCGCCCGGCAAGTTCAAGGGATAAAAAGACATTTTCGAAGGCGGTCAGGGTAGGGAGGAGGTTAAAAAATTGAAAAACAAAACCAAGACGGTTTCGCCGGAATTCTGTTCTTCCTCTCTCTCCCAGGGTTTCGAGGTCCTGTCCTTCTATCTCGATCATGCCCCGCGTGGGTCTGTCCAGCCCTGCAAGAAGATTTAAGAGCGTTGTTTTGCCGGAGCCGCTTTTCCCGAAGAGGGCAACAATATCGCCGGCAGCCACCACGAGA
>JAQTNJ010000309.1 GCA_028713955.1 Syntrophorhabdaceae bacterium | reverse complement strand
TGAGAGAGCAGATATACCGCTTTTCCCACTGGCGCGTCGCCGCCGAGGAGATAAACTACAAGAGGTTTTTTGATATAAATAGTCTTGGCGCCCTGCATATGCAGAAAGAAGACGTATTCAGGGAGACTCACAAGCTTATCTTCGAGCTTATCGGGGGGGGCAAGATAACAGGCTTGCGGGTTGATCATCCTGACGGGCTGTACAACCCTTCGGAATACTTTCATCGTCTCCAGAGAGAATGCTTTTTACAATTGAGGCGGGCATATATCGAAAAGGTAAAGAAGGAGGCCCGGCTCCCTGCCGATTACCTCAACTCCGAAGCGGACGAGGAAATCGCCGGCAGGTACAGGGAGATGCTGGATGCCGACCCCGATTATAAGCCGTTCTATATCATCGGCGAAAAGATACTCACCAAAGGTGAGATTATGCCTGAAGAATGGCCGATCTTCAGTACAACGGGGTACGTATTTCTTAACTCCGTCAACGGGATATTCGTCGACACAAACAACGGAAAGACCTTTGACAGGATATACAGGAGATTTACAAAGACCAATGCGAGTTTTCAGGATACGATATATGAAAAGAAGAAATTGGTAATGCAGGTTGCCATGTCCGGCGAGGTCAACGTGCTCGGCCATTATCTCAACAGGCTTTCAGAGAAAAACAGACATACAAGGGATTTTACATTAAACAGCCTTATAAAGGCCCTTATCGAGATCATTGCCTATTTTCCGGTATACAGGACGTATATCACGACATGGAAGATAAACGAACGGGATTCCCACTACATAGACCTCGCAATATCAAAGGCAAAAAAGAGGAACCCGGCCCTGAACCAGTCCATCTTCGATTTTATTCGTGACGTCCTGTTGCTGAGATTCCCTGACGATTTCGATGAGGACGACAAGTCTGAATGGCTTGACTTTACAATGAGGTTTCAACAGATCACGGGTCCTGTAACGGCGAAAGGCGTTGAGGATACGGCATTTTACATTTACAATCGTCTCACTTCCCTCAATGAGGTCGGGGGAAGCCCTGACAGGTTCGGTACGCTGCTTAAAACATTTCATGGTCAGAACATAGAGCGCATTAAATCGTGGCCTTATGCACTTATTACAACTTCAACGCATGACTGCAAAAGAGGTGAGGATGTACGCGCGCGCATCAATGTTCTCTCGGAGTTCCCCGATATATGGAACGGATGCCTTACAAAGTGGAGCAGGTATAACAAAAAAAAGAAGATTATCGTGGATAATCGTCCGGTGCCGGATCAGAACGAAGAATACCTGTTATATCAGACCCTGCTGGGCGTGTGGCCCATCGGGGAACCAATTGACGCAGAAGAATATGCGGTGTTTACGCAGAGGATCAAAGACTATATGCAGAAGGCTTCGAGGGAGGCGAAGGAACACACGAGCTGGATCAACCCGGACGCCGTCTATGAAGATGCTATGAACGTTTTCATTGGCGCCGTCATGACAGATTCCAGAGACAATATGTTCCTCGAGGACTTCCTTGTATTTCAACGCATGGTCTCCGGCTATGGCATCTACAACTCTCTCTCGCAGACGCTCCTTAAGATAACATCACCCGGTGTTGCTGATTTTTACCAGGGTACTGAATTATGGGATTTTGCGCTTGTTGACCCTGACAACAGAAGACCCGTGGATTACAGAAAAAGAATCGAATTCCTTGAAAGATTAAAAGAATATGAAAAGGACGGGGACACTGCGCCTATCGCGCGGCGCATAACTGATACAAGGCATGATGGTATGATAAAAATATACCTCATATATAAAGCCCTCCATTACCGAAGAAAAAACAGGTACCTGTTCGAGACCGGCAAGTACATCCCATTGATAACCGATGGCGAGAAGTGGGAAAACATCTGTTCATTCGCCAGAAAAAAGGCTGACACAATAGCAATAACCGTGGCGCCAAGATTTCTTTCGCGAATCATACCCCGCCACACCGATCTTCCGCTTGGCCGTGCCGTATGGGGCAATACCTTTATTGCGGTACCGTTCGAGAGGGAAAAGGCAGAGTATCGCAATATCTTTACTGATGAGATTGTACAGGTACACAATCACGAACAGTCGAAGGTCTTATATATCGGGGAGATCCTTGCAAATTACCCGGTTGCTCTCCTTGACAAAGTGAGGTAACGGCAAAACAGTGAAGAACGGCACGGACAATATCGCGGCAAACACCCCGATTGACGAGCAAACCAGGGGGATAGGTGAAGCGGATATCCTCGTGGGAATCCCAAGCTATAACAATGCACGCACGATAGGTCACGTAGTGAGGGCCGTACAGGCAGGTCTTGCAAAATATTTCCCTGACAAAAAGACACTTCTCGTTAATTCAGACGGAGGCTCTACTGACGGAACAAAGGAGATCGTTCAAGATACAACGGTTGATGACTTTCAAACAATCCTTATAACACGGAAGGCGGCTCCTTTTTTTAAGATCGTGACCCCATATCAAGGGATCCCCGGCAAGGGGAGCGCATTCAGGGCAATCTTCGAGATCGCCAACGCCCTCAAGGTAAAGGCCTGTGCCGTTGTCGACTCGGATCTCAGAAGCATCACCCCTGAATGGATCGAGCTTCTTATCAAGCCTGTTCTCGAAGGGGGTTTTGATTATGTCGCACCTCTTTACCAGAGACACAAATACGACGGTACTATTACAAACAGCATAGTCTATCCCTTAACGAGCGCTCTCTATGGCAAGCGCGTCAGACAACCTATTGGTGGTGATTTTGGTTTTTCAGGAAAACTTGCCGGCTTTTACCTGGCCAAGGATGTGTGGGAAACGGATGTCGCGCGATATGGCATAGATATATGGATGACATCCACTGCCATTGCGAACAATTTCCCGGTCTGCCAATCATATCTCGGGGCAAAGATCCACGACGCAAAAGACCCCGGCGCGGATTTGAGTGCAATGCTCTACCAGGTGGTGAGTGCTGCGCTCGATCTTATGGAAACGTATTCCGCCGTGTGGAAACCCATCAAATCGTCTGAGCATGTCCCTACGCTTGGCTTTCAGTATGATGTTGGTCTCGAGCCGGTCAATGTAAACCTGGAAAGGATGGTAGACCGCTTTTCACTCGGTATCAAAGAGCTGGGTGTTTTCTGGAAAGAATTTATGTCAAAAGAGCTGTACAATTTTTTTATAAAATTGACAGGCAGCGGAAAAAAGACATTCAGGATACCTGATGAAATCTGGGTCGAG
>JAQTNJ010000308.1 GCA_028713955.1 Syntrophorhabdaceae bacterium | reverse complement strand
CAAAATCAAAGCCTATACTTTCCTTCCTTGGAAAGACCGGTACCCGGGTAGCGAGAAGGATAATGGGTCTCATGCTTTTATCGATAGCTGTTCAGTTCATCATAAAGGGCATTATTGATGCCTTCCATCTGTAGAGGTTATATACGTTTCATAGTTAAACGACGCCGGGCTCCGGCTCTTCTTATTGTTTCAATCTGCCTTTTCCTCGTGGATTGCTCGATGGTTACGGTGCCGTATAAGGTGGTTGCCAATACCGTAAAGGGCAGTTATTATGTTGTAAAAGGGGCCTATGAACTCACTGCAGGCACAACGAAAGTCGTTTACAAGATTGGAGGATTTACCTTTAAGGTGGTAAAGGCCCCCATTGACTGGGCGCTCGTCAATGAGGATATTGAAACGATTGACGATCTGCCTCCCAAAGATGCGATTCGTAAGGGCCGGGTAAAAAATGCACCTTACACGGTGAAAGGAAAGAAATATTATCCCATGTCTGTTGAGAAGGCGAAATCTTACGAAGAGACTGGCGTAGCATCGTGGTATGGTTACGAGACCCTGCGTCACAACAAGGGACGTATGACTGCCAATGGCGAGGTCTTCGATCCAAAGCAAATGACAGCGGCCCATAAGTACCTGCCGCTTCCAACGCATGTGAAGGTCACAAATCTGGAGAACAAGCGTTCCATCATTTTGAGGGTCAATGACAGGGGGCCTTTCCCCAGTGACCGGAATCCCTCATCCGGCGACAGGATCATTGATCTCTCTGCCGGTGCTGCCAAAAAGCTCGGATTTTATAAAAAGGGGCTGGCACGGGTAAAGGTTGAAACAATAGAATTACGGGGGGAAGGTTGATCGGCAAATCTATGCTGATCACGTAATCAGTTAGTTCTCTGTCCTGTGCCTTCCGAGAAAGTCCAGCGTTATCCTGTCGACCTCGCCTACGGCCTCGATGAGCATGTGACCCGTATTCTTCAGTATTGCCAGTTCGGCGTTGGGGATCCTCGACGCGAGAATCGTTGCGTTGCCCACCGGTACTATCCTGTCTGCGTCACCGGCAAGCACCAGGGTGGGCGCCGTGATCTCCGGCAACCGGTCATACGTGTCATGGGTTGCAATGGCCTGGGTATGCTTGAGAAGACCACTGTGAACAGGCGGGTACTTTACCATAAGCGCGATGATCTGCCGGAAGATATCCGGGTTCCTGTCGATAAACTCCTCAGTCACAAATAATCGGATCATGGCTTCAACCGCCTCTTCCAGGGGCAGTTCGTGAATATGCGCCATATCGGTAACGGATCCCTCGATGCTGCGAGGTCCTCCGCAACAGGTAACTGCCAGGATAAGGCTCCTCACCTTCTCCGGATAGCGCAGGGCAAAGTGCTGGGCTATCATGCCGCCCATTGATATCCCGTAGACGTGCGCCGAGTCGATGCCGACTGCATCAAGCAATCCGGCGAGGTCATCCGCCATTAATTCCATGGTGTAGATCATATCGGGTCTGTCACTCCTGCCGGCGCCCCTGTTGTCGAAGAGAACCAGCCGGTATTCCCGGGAAAACTTCAGGTTTCGTCCGTAGAACAACTCAACGCCTGCCCCTGCGCCGTTGATCATTACAAGCGGCTCTCCTTCGCCGTGGACCTCGTAGTACATATTGATGTCGTTAACCTTTACCGTTGGCACTTTTCCCTCCCAGGACAAGTCTATTAATCTCAGATACGTCACGTAGAGCGAGAAAAATCAGGTTGAGGTTGAGGAGAACCGGAGTTTGCTTAACCTTAGCCTGAACCTTAGCCTGCTTTTTGGGGAATAGCCCGGCACAGATGCTCATCCGGACGGAAGGTCCGGGATAATTCCGGTCAAAGGTGAAACGCCGGATAATCGCTATAATCATAGCGGAAAGACATAGCCCGACAGCGGCATCCTGTGACCCTTTGATTCTTCCATGGTAAGCCAGGACCTCTTTTCGCCCCAGATAGGGACAACTCTGCTTCGCAGCCACTCTAAAGGGAAGTCAGCCTGGGGCTCGTATTTTTCAAGATACTCGATGTAGGGATTGCCTGAAAGGTCATAGGGGGCAAGCGGCGCATCATGCACACCGTCGAACTCAACAACAGGCACCCCTGTCTTCTCACAGAGATCCTTGTCAAAGGCAGGCGTTACGCTCACCCACTTTCCATTGAGGAAAAGCTGGGTGTATCCATGGCTGGGGAAGAAATCAACACCCGTCTGGGCCGTCAGTTCCCGGGGTACTCTGTGGTTTTGTATCCTGGCGAAGACAAGCCTCGAAGGGATGCCCGCTGCCCGCGCCAGGGCGCTAAGGAGGATGGCCTTCTGAACACAGTAGCCCCTCTTCCAGGCCAATACGGTACTGGCCACAAAATCCTCAAACCTGACAGAGACCATATAGACACTGTAGCGTATCTGGTCCCGTACGAAGTAGAAGAGCGCCCGCGCCTTCTCCGACTCATCGGTAAAAGGAGAGGCCAGCTCCATGGCAGCACGGCGTATCGTCTCATGATCGGAATCGATCGCCGCAGTGGGTTTCAGATAGATCTCTATATCTTCCGTCTTGTCGTTCATAATCTCTCCCCTCAAAATATTCCCGCATTGACGCCCTCGGCTACCGTCCTGCCGAGTTCAAAACACTGCGTCAGCGCTTCCTCCGTTACCTGACCCTTGCAGATAATCGGGTGCTGAACCTTCCTGAAACGATACCCCTTGCATATGCGCTCGATATGGGCAAGTGCGCCTGACCCGTCATTCCCCGCGCTGATAACAACGCAATAAGGTTTTTTGTACATAGCCGCATCATCCTTCAGTTCTTCATACGTCCTGTCGAAAAGATCCTTTACGGCACCTGCCATATAGCCGAAGTACTCAGGGGAACAGATCACCATGGCGTCGCATCCCCTTATGTCACGTGCATCGGCATCGGCGGCACGCTTAAAGACCGCATGCGTATTCTCTGTTTCAGTAACTCCCTGAGCAACAGACCGGGCAAGCATTTCCGTATTCCCTGATTGGGAGTGATAGACAATAAGCACCTTGGCCATATTAAACACCAGTCACGCTATATAGTTCAAGCGCTACCTTCTATCCCGCAGACCTTCGCGACTATTTCAGAGATATCCATCACCGACAGCCTCCCTTCGAGTCCCTCCGATTTGACGGCATCCTCAAGCATGATAAGGCACTTGGGACAGGCAACGGCAAGGGTCCTTGCGCCTGTTTCACACGCCTCTCTTACCCTGCG
>JAQTNJ010000307.1 GCA_028713955.1 Syntrophorhabdaceae bacterium | reverse complement strand
AAAGCAGCCGGCAGGTATCCATCATACGCAGCAGAAGGCGCCTATGTGGGTATCCACATGATCGCTGAGGCAATCAGAAAGGTGGGTAATGCGAATGACACTGAAGCGCTTATAAAGGCCATGGAAGGTATGAAGATCGAGTGTCCCGAGGATCCACAAGGATTTACCTCCTATATCGATCCAAAGACACACCAGATCGTCCAGATTCAGGCGATTGGTACAACGGTAAAGAATGATAAATTCCCGCCGGCGAAATACATGCTTGGCAATTTCAAAGTGTATCCGGCAGACAAGCTGTGGCCAAATTTTGAATACATTGACTATATGACAAAAGTAAAAGGGAAATAGATTAAGTAAAGGGAACAGGGCTTAGGTATGGATATCAATACTTTTATCGCACAGTTTTTGAGCGGACTTTCCGTGGCCATGTTGTTATTTCTCGTTTCGAGCGGTCTTACCCTGATCTTCGGGGTAGTAAACGTCCTGAACTTCGCGCATGGTTCCTTTTATCTCCTCGGCACCTATTTCGCCTACCAGCTTATGCAGCTATTCAATAATTTCTGGGTAGGGCTCCTCGTTGGAGCTATAGGCGCGGGGATAGTAGGGATGGTGATCGAAACGCTCTTCCTCAGGCGTATCTATGGCCGGGCGCAGGAAGGCGCCTTTCAGCTGCTCATGACGTATGCATTTATCCTTATCCTCGACGACGTGGTGAAATTTATCTGGGGTCCTGAATACAAAACCATACCTAAGCCTGCTTCCCTTGTAGGTTCTTTGAACATAGGGTCTGTAATGATCCCGGTTTATAACGTGTTCATTATCATTATTGGTCTGCTCGTAGTCTTGTTTGCATGGTATTTTCTCACGAAGACCGACACAGGCAAGACGGTGAGGGCATCATCGCTTGACAGGATTATGCTCGGTCTTCTGGGAACAAATGTCCCCATGATCATGACACTTGTATTTGGAGTGGCTACGGCAATGGGCGGTCTTGCCGGTGTGCTGGCCGCACCTTTAAGAACGGTTACGCCAGGCGCGGGCGTCGAATTCATTATCGACTCGATGATCGTAGTGGTAATCGGAGGATTCGGGAATTTCTGGGGCGCCTTGCTGGGCGCGCTCATCATAGGAGAGGTTCTTGCCTTCGGGATCCTGTGGATGCCGGAACTGGCTACGGTCCTGACCTTCATCGTCATGATCATCGTGTTGATCGTAAAACCTGAAGGGCTTCTTGCGAAAAAAGCGGTGGGGAGGAAATAGCACCTTGAAAAAGATAAAAGATTATCTGCCCTGGATCGTTTATTTCGTATTCTTTCTCGGGATACTTGTTGTCAATCCCGGTGCCCACTATATTCATCTCGTCGCGAGGATCATTATCTTCAGCCTTTATGCTGTCGCCTTTAATCTTTTGTACGGTACAACAGGACTGGTATCCTTCGGACACGCGCTCTTCTACGGAGTAGGCGCGTATATTACGGGCATGCTCGTCAAGGCAACGAGTCCGGAATTATTTCCTCTTTTTATTATCTTAGGCGCTTTGGGCGCGGCATTTCTATCTGTCTTTATCGGACTTTTAACGCTTAGGTTAACGGGTGTATACTTTACCATGCTGACGCTGGCCTTTGCCCAGTTGGTGTGGGGTCTCACGTTCAAGCTCTATAACTTCACAGGTGGGGACGACGGCATCCAGGCAATAGCCAAACCCGAGATCCTCAGCGGAGGTGTAACGAAATACTACCTCTTCAGCTTCATAGTGGTAACCATTTGTATGTTCATCCTTTGGAGGATCAGGAGATCACCCTTCGGAACTGTTTTAAACAGCATCAGGCAGAATCCGCAAAGGATTACCTTCCTTGGTTTGAACGTTTACAAAAACCAGTTGAAGGCATTTGTTATATCGGCCTTCTTTGCGGGTGTAGCCGGCGGTCTCTATGCCGGTCTGGACGGGAGTATCCACCCCGACATGCTGCACTGGCCGACATCAGGAAACGCAATCCTTATGGCAACCATCGGCGGCATGGGCACATTCTTTGGCCCTGTTGTCGGCGCTGGAATACTTACGGGATTGGAAGAGATAGTAGGGAAATACACTGAGTACTGGTCATTCTGTATCGGTGTTGTAGTGCTTATCGTCGTCCTTCTGTTCCCGAATGGTGTGCTGGGAATCAAAAAGACCGGCGGCAGCAAAAACAATGAGGAAAAGGAGACAGAGGTTGTCTGTAATTCTGGAGATTAAAAACCTTGATAAGCATTTTGGCGGAATTCATGTGACCAACCATGTGAATATCGACGTGAAGAAGGGCGAGATGTCCGCGATTATCGGGCCTAATGGTGCAGGGAAAACAACCCTTTTTAACCTTATAACAGGTCTCATTCCTTCTGACGACGGGACCGTGGTATATGAAGACCGTGACATAACCAGGGCAAGGCCTGAGAATATCGTCAAGCTCGGAATGGTGCGTGCCTTCCAGGTGGCAAGTGTCTTTCTGGAGGAGTCTGTCTTCGATAACATATACCTGGCAGCGCTCTCCAACCTCCGGAAGAACGCAAAGATTTTTACTGACAGACTGGCCTTTAAAGATGCCCGCGAGCACACAGAATTCATCCTTAACAAGATGGGACTTTTTGATTGCAAGGACCTGAAGGCCTCAGAATTATCCCATGGCGATATGAAGGTTCTCGATATAGCGATAGCCCTGACATTACAACCGAAGATATTGCTGCTCGATGAACCGACTGCCGGGATGGCGCCTGATGAACGGATAAAGATGATGGGTCTCCTGAAAGAACTCCATGAATTTTTCCAGTTGACAACGATCTTTATTGAACATGATATGGACATGGTTTTTGGTATTGCGGAGATCATCAGGGTCCTCGTGCAGGGTCAGCTTATTGCGGAAGGTCCGCCGGATTATATAAGCCAGCATGAAACGGTAATTGAAGCATATCTTGGGAAAGAGGTACTGTAAAATGGCTGATATCCTGATTGCAGAAAAGATCAACTCCTATTACGGAAAGAGTCATATATTGTTCGATGTCAGCTTTACGGTATATGAAGGCGAGACGCTCTGCCTCATGGGGCGGAATGGCGCGGGCAAGAGCACAACCTTCAAAACCCTTGTTATGGACGTTGTGCCGAAAAGAGGGAAGGTTTATTTTAAAGGAAAAGATATAACAGGGATGAAACCCTATAAGATTGCCCGCCTTGGCGTTGGTCTTGTACCAGAGGACCGTAAGATCTTCGGACCCCTCACGGTAAAAGAGAATCTGATCCT
>JAQTNJ010000306.1 GCA_028713955.1 Syntrophorhabdaceae bacterium | reverse complement strand
CGCAAAATTTCGTTAAGGCGCTCAACGGTGTTGTCATGTGACTTTGGCTCCAGGGCATACTTATCCTGCTTAATCTCCGCACAGAGCGTTGCCACCGCGGTACTGCCCGTGAATTCATCGAGACCAAACTCATAGGTGTCTTTGCTCTGCCCCGGCTTGTACTTTCTTTCGATCGTCAGATAATAGAGACCGAGGACGATATCCTGCGTCGGCACGATGATCGGCCTGCCGTTTGCCGGGGACAGTATGTTGTTTGTTGACATCATAAGCACCCGTGCCTCTGTTTGAGCCTCTACTGAAAGCGGTACATGGACTGCCATCTGGTCACCGTCAAAGTCCGCATTATAAGCAGGACAAACGAGCGGGTGTAATTGGATCGCTTTCCCGTCAATGAGCTGCGGTTCGAATGCCTGTATCCCCAGACGGTGGAGGGTTGGCGCCCTGTTCAAAAGGACCGGATGTTCTTTGATAACCTCTTCAAGGACATCCCATACCTCCGAACGCTCCTTTTCGACTATCTTCTTTGCGTTCTTGATCGTCGTGGCATATCCCTTTTTGATAAGCCGGTTATAGACAAAGGGCTTGAAGAGCTCCAGCGCCATGGATTTCGGAAGACCGCATTGATGCAATCTCAGCTCAGGACCCACTACAATAACTGACCTTCCGGAGTAGTCTACCCTCTTGCCAAGGAGGTTCTGACGGAACCTGCCTTGCTTTCCCCGCAACATGTCGCTTAAGGATTTAAGCGGTCTTTTACTTGCGCCGGTGACGACCCTGCCCCTCTTGGAGTTATCAAAAAGCGCGTCGACTGCCTCCTGGAGCATCCTTTTTTCATTCCTGATGATTATCTCCGGAGCATTAAGCTCCATCAGCCTTTTCAGCCTGTTATTCCTGTTAATGACCCTTCTGTAAAGATCATTCAGGTCAGAGGTGGCAAACCGGCCGCCGTCCAATGGCACAAGCGGTCTCAGTTCAGGCGGAAGCACGGGAATAATATCAAGGATCATCCATTCGGGCCTGACACCCGAGATCCGGAAGGCGTCAACAACCTTTAATCTTCTGGCGAGCTTCTTCTTTTTCGCATCACTTGTTGCATCTCTCATCTCGATCCTGATCGTTTTGCCAAGGTCATCGACATTGATCTTTCTCAGGCATTCCCTAATGGCCTCTGCCCCTATTCCTGCCGTAAATGGTTCGCCGAATTTTTCTTTTGCTTCAATATACCTCTCTTCCGTTATTATCTCGCAGAACTTATAGGGGGAATTGTCCGGCTCTATGACGATGTAGTTCTCAAAATAGAGGACCCGTTCCACCTCTTTTATCGACAGTTCAAGGAGGGTGCCGATCTTGCTGGGCATACTCTTCAGGAACCAGATGTGGGCAACAGGACAGGCGAGCTTGATATGTCCCATTCGCTCTCTCCTGACCTTCGACTGTATGACCTCCACACCGCATTTTTCGCAGACGATCCCTCTGTGTTTCATCCTCTTGTATTTTCCGCAGATGCACTCATAATCCTTTACAGGACCGAAGATCTTTGCGCAGAAAAGGCCGTCTCTCTCGGGCTTGAAGGTCCTGTAATTGATCGTCTCCGGCTTTTTGACTTCTCCGTAAGACCATTTTTCAATCAGTTCCGGCGATGCCAGAGATATTTTGATCGCTGTATAGCTTAAAGGGTCTTTTTGTTTATCGGACTTAAAATACTCTTCCAATTTACCCCTCCTTATTCTTCTTTCATGAGGTCTACATTAATACATAGACCCTGCAATTCTTTCACGAGGACATTAAAAGACTCAGGCAGATTCGGCTCAAGAACTTCCTCGCCTTTCACGATAGCCTCATATGCCCGTATCCTGCCGTTTACGTCGTCTGACTTGATAGTGAGGAATTCCTGAAGCGAAAAAGCGGCGCCATATCCTTCGAGCGCCCACACCTCCATCTCTCCAAGTCTCTGACCTCCAAACTGTGCCTTGCCGCCAAGCGGCTGCTGGGTCACGAGAGAATAGGGGCCGATTGACCTCGCATGTATCTTATCGTCAACGAGATGGTGCAATTTCAGAAAATACATATTGCCGATGGTAATCTTGTGATGGAAGGGGTCGCCGGTCCTTCCGTCGAACAGCGTTGTCTGCCTGTTATCAGACATACCGGCCATCTTGAACAATTCATTGATCTCTTCCTCTTTTGCTCCATCAAAAACCGGGACAGCGGTATGGATCCCGTCCCTCATCTGTTCTGCAAGCAGGACGATCTCGTCATCGTTCAATCTCTCGATAAAACCTTTTAATTCGTTGTTCGCAAAGATCCTCTTGAGCTGTTTTTTTATTACCTCAGGGGAGCAGCACTGCCTGTAATAGTTGTCAACCATTTCCCCTACCTTCTTGCCAAGTTCTTTTGCCGCCCAGCCGAGATGGGTCTCAAGTATCTGGCCGGCATTCATTCTTGACGGAACACCGAGAGGATTGAGAACGATATCGATGGGTGTGCCGTCTTCCGTAAAAGGCATATCCTCTTCAGGAAGAATGATGGAGACAATGCCTTTATTGCCGTGCCGACCGGATATCTTATCGCCTACCGCTACCTTTCTTTTCATTGCGACATATACTTTGATCGTCTTGATTACCCCGGGGGGTAATTCATCGCCTTTTTTGATCTTGTTGATCTTGTCTTCATAGATAAGCCTGATAAGCTCGACCTGGTTCTCTTTACTGTCAACAACCTTTGTGATCCTCGATTCCAGTTCCTCATTGCCAAAATCCATACGCTGGACCTTTTCAAAACTGATCAGGTTTATCTTTTCTTTCGTCAACGATTCGCCCTTCTTGGCAAGCATTCTCCCTTTATCATCCTTGATATCGGTGGGGGCGTTCTTACCGACAAGAAGCTCGGCTATCTTTGAACGCTTGCTGTCGATGATGATCTTTATCTGATCCTCCTGATCCTTCAGGATATTGGATATCTCTTTATCCTCGATGTCCCTGCTCCTGTCATCCTTATCTATTCCCCGTCTTGAGAGCACTTTAACGTCGGTTACGATACCTTCTATACCGTGTGGAACGCGTAAGCTCGTGTCCTTAACGTCCCCTGCCTTTTCACCAAAAATAGCCCGCAGAAGCTTTTCTTCGGGGGTCAACTGGGTTTCACCTTTTGGCGTCACCTTGCCGACAAGGATATCGCTGGGTCTTACTGTGGCCCCTATCCTCACGATACCGCTCTCGTCGAGGTCCTTCAGCGCCTCGTCACCGACATTGGGGATGTCTCTCGTAACCTCTTCTTTGCC
>JAQTNJ010000305.1 GCA_028713955.1 Syntrophorhabdaceae bacterium | reverse complement strand
AACAGGTTATTGCCACGATTGTAAATCGGAACAGAGGATGTGCAGGATCGTCTCTATCCTCGAGAGAAAACCAAACGCGACGGACATATCAGTGTTTATTATTAATGAAGATCTGGGTCTTTAAAGTGTGGGTCTTCTTTAAAGTGTAGGTCTTCTTTAAAGTGTGGGTCTTCTTTAAAGTGTGGGTCTTAAAAAAAACGGGAGGGATATATGAAGGTTAAACGTGCAGTGATAAGTGTGTCGAACAAGTCCGGTTTAAATGATCTTGCGGCATGCCTGAAAGATTACGGGGTAGAGGTACTATCTACCGGCGGCACAAAGAAGTATCTTGAGGGTCTTGGACTTAATCCGATGGAGGTAAGCTCCTACACAGGCTTCCCGGAGATCATGGACGGGAGGGTCAAGACGCTTCATCCGAAGATACACGGCGGGATACTGAACATACGCGACAACGCCGAACATCAGAAGGCGATGGAGACCCTTGGCATCAAGCATATCGATATGATCGTGGTAAATCTTTACCCCTTTCAAGAGGTTATCAGCAAAGGATGTACTTTTGAAGAGGCTATCGAGAATATTGATATTGGCGGGCCGTCGATGATCAGGGCATCTGCAAAAAATTTCAAATACGTAACTGTTGTTGTGGATCCCGATGATTATGCGAAGGTTATTGAAAACATGAAGGCAAACAATGGCGCAACAACAGAGGAGCTGAGGTTCTATCTTGCAAAGAAGGTGTTCTCGATAACCTCAGATTATGACGGCGCCATCTTTTCATATCTGTCAAAGATTTAGGTTCATGAGGAAGAGGACATGAAGGTTCTTGTAATCGGCGGCGGCGGCAGGGAACACGCCCTGATATGGAAACTGTCACAGTCTAAAGATATCAAGTCGATGTATTGTATACCCGGCAATGGTGGTATCTCTGATATAGCGGAATGTGCTGCAATAGATATCAGCAGGACCGAAGAACTACTCGATTTTTCAAAAAGGAAAGGCATTGACCTCGTTATCGTTGGCCCGGAGAACCCCCTTGCTGCGGGTATCGTAGACGTCTTTGAAAAAAAAGGGATACCGATATTCGGGCCGAATAAACAGGGTGCCATGATCGAAGCGAGCAAGATCTTTGCAAAAGAGCTGATGGAAAAATACGAGATACCGACAGCTGCGTTCAGGATATTTGACCGATATGATGATGCCCGGATATATCTGGAAAACCTCCGGCCTCCATTTGTTATTAAAGCTGATGGCCTGTGCGCAGGGAAGGGCGCCTATGTAATCCGGGATCAGACAGAAGGCCGGAGCGTCCTGAAAGACTTAATGGTAGAGGAGATCCATGGAGAAGCCGGACGAAGAATCGTTATAGAAGAATACATCCCGGGGATTGAGGCATCCTACCTTGCCTTTACAGACGGCACGTCCATGCTTTCCCTGCTTACTTCACAGGATCATAAGCCCCTCCTGGATGACGACAAGGGACCTAACACCGGTGGGATGGGCGCATATACGCCGATACCTTTTGTAAATGATACGATTGAAGAGCAGATCAAGACCCGGATCATGGAGAGGACAATACATGCGATGAGGGACAACGGTATCATCTATAAAGGTGTGCTGTATGGTGGACTCATGTTAAAAGGGAGCGATCCCTATGTCATAGAGTTTAATGCCCGTCTCGGCGATCCGGAGACCCAACCGATCCTTTTGAAGATGGAAAGCGATATCCTGCCGATCCTGTTGGCTTGTATAGAAGGGAAACTGCACACGATCAAGGGCATCCGGTGGAAGGATGGTGTTTCGATATGTGTTGTTATTACATCGAAAGGATACCCTGATAAACCGGAAAAAGGCTTCCTCATCAATGGATTGGAAAGGTTAAAGGATCGCGAAGACGTTATGGTATTTCACGCCGGGACCAAAAAGGTGGACAATCGCTATTATACCTCCGGGGGAAGGGTTTTAGGTGTTACCGCGGTGGGCAGCACATACGAGGATGCGATGAGACGTGTATACGAAGCAGTGTCGTCCATAGAGTTTGAAGGCATGCATTACAGAAAGGATATCGGGGCAAAAGCACTTATAAAAAAAGTCTAAGGTTTGTGGAGGAAAAGATGGGTAAAGAATACAACATTGCAGTAATACCTGGTGATGGGACAGGACCTGAGGTTATAGCAGAAGGTATTAAAGTCATTGATATCATATCAAAAAAATTAGGCTTTGCTTTAAAATACACCTATTACGACCTTGGGGGAGAACGTTATCTAAAAACCGGGGAGATACTGCCGGACAGCGTTCTCAATGAGTTAAAACAGTACCATGCGATATATCTCGGAGCCATTGGTCACCCCGATGTAAAACCCGGGATACTGGAGAAAGGGATCCTCCTGCACACAAGGTTTGAACTTGACCAGTATATTAATCTCAGACCCGTGAAACTCTATGAAGGGGTCGATACGCCTCTTAAAAACAAAGGACCAAAAGATATAGATTTTATTGTGGTAAGAGAGAACACGGAAGGATTGTATACAGGAGCAGGTGGGATCTTGAAAAAGGGGACCATGGACGAGGTAGCTACTCAGGAATCGATCAACACACGAAAAGGTGTCGAGCGGTGTCTGCGGTTTGCCTTCGAATATACAAAAAAACGGGATAAGGAAAAGAAGCTGACATTATGCGCAAAGACAAATGTCCTCACATTTGCCTCCGGCCTCTGGGAGCGCGCTTTTTATGAAGTTGCGAAAGAATATCCTGATATAAAGACTGATTATGCCCACGTAGATGCGACCTGTATGTGGATGGTGAAAAATCCTGAATGGTTCGACGTAATCGTCACCGATAATCTGTTCGGTGATATTATTACCGATCTGGGTGCAATGATACAGGGCGGCCTTGGTATCGCATGTGGCGGAAATATTAACCCCGAAGGTGTATCGATGTTTGAGCCAATGGGGGGATCTGCCCCGAAATATACCGGTAAGAACGTAATTAATCCACTTGCGTCGATCCTTGCAGGCGGGATGATGCTTGGATTTATCGGGGAGCAGCAAGCAGCTGATACTATTGAAAAAGCAGTTCAAGTGGCGCTGAAAAACGATATAAAATCACTTGAAGCAGGAAAGATGGGGATGGGTACAAAAGAGGTTGGTGACCTTATTGCGAGATATGTCTTAGCGGTTTGATTTTTTCTGAGGCCGGCGGTTTGTATTCTGAGCTTCCTTAACCTTCTTGCTCAGGGTGTTCCTGTTAATACCCAGCAATTTCGATGCCTTCGAAACATTATTATCGGATAGTTTCATGGCTGACC
>JAQTNJ010000304.1 GCA_028713955.1 Syntrophorhabdaceae bacterium | reverse complement strand
GTTTTTAAAAAGGGAAGCGCAATGATGGCAGCACAGAACCACAAACGGGGGCTGACATGAAAACATTCGTATTTTCATGTTTTGTAATTGTGTTGGTATGTTCACAGGTTTTAGCGTTGGAGTATACGCTTGATGATCTTTATAAAATGGCCCTGGAACGTTCTGAAAAGATAAAAATATCCGAGGAAGACCTGTTTATCGCTGAAAAAGGGAGAGACAAGGCGCTGTCTGCTTTACTGCCAAAATTATCAGGAGTAGGTGGCTATACCAGCTATAAAAATAATAAGGTCAACGATAACGACAGCTTGATCCAGCCCGATGATACGGCAAACTGGGGCTTCAGGCTTGACCAGTCATTCTCCCTTGCAGGAAGGGAGATTATCGCTTACGGGATAGCAAAGAACAGCATTGGTAAAAGCAGATACGACCTTTTTGCCGTTAAAGAAGGATACATGTATACCGTCACCAGCACATACTACGACCTGATGAAGGCAAAGAAGGTCGTCGATATCGCAAGGCAAAATGTGGAGAGACTGACAAAGTACAGGGACGCAGCCTCGACCCGGTTAAAAGTAGGAGAGGTTACGAAAACAACGCTCCTGCGAGCAGAGGCTGAATTGTCAGGGGCGCAATCTGATCTGATTAAGGCTGAAAACATCCGGAAACTGGCAAAGGCTGTCCTTGCGAGGGTTGTAGGTATTCATGGTGACTTTGAGATTAAAGAGACCCAGGATCTGTTACTGGCAGCTTCCCGTTCTGATGATATTGATAGTGTTGTAAAGGGATGTAAATTACCAACCGTTGTTTGTCTGAAAGAGACCGCATACACGGAACGGGCCGAGTTAAGGTCGTCGGATCTGCAGAAGAGTATAGCCGGTGCCGCGGTTAAATTCACGAGGGGCTCCTACTGGCCTGTGGTTGCCGTCGAAGGCGCGTACCAGAGAAAGATTGAGAGTCCCGAAACGCAGAGTCTTATAAGGGATAACCTGTATGGCGGCGTAAGGCTTGTCTTCCCTTTCTTTGAAGGCGGATTAAGGGCCGCAGAGGTCCAGGAGGCTGTTGCAAAAAAGAGGCAGGCTGATTATACCTTTGAAGATATAAAAAAATCAGTGACTGTTGAAGTTGAAAATGCTTATCTCGATTTTCTCACACAAAAAGGTATCCTGAAATCCCTTGAGGATCAGCTTGTCTTTGCAAAAGATAATTTCAATGCCGTTTCGAAGCAGTTCGAATATGGACTTGCCCACAGCATTGACGTTATGGATGCCAATACGCTGCTTGTTACAGCACAGAGACAGCTGGCTGATGTTATATACAATTACCAGTTATCGGTCGCCAGATTGAGAAGGACAACGGGCACGTTGTTGCAGTTTGTTGTGAGCAGCAACGCAGCCCTTAAAAAACCCTGATTGCAGACGTGGAGGAACAAAGAGGATGAAAGAGAAACGGTTCATTCATGTTGTATTGTGTATAGTCGTTGCCGCATCATGCCTGTTCATGGGGGATGGTTGTAAAAATAAGGATGATAAAGCATCTCAGGAGAAGACCTATAATGTAATTGTCAGGGTATCAGAAAAGCAGCAGTTGCGCCCTTTTATAGAGGCAACAGGAACATTAAATCCATACGAGGAAGTAAATATCGGTGCAGAGATAGATGGAATTATCAAGAGCGTAAAAGTCGATGAAGGCACAGCGGTTACAAAAGGCATGCTTCTTGCGACAATAGACGATATTGAGTACTCCAACGAGGTTATCAGGGCTGAGGCATTTCTTAAACAGACCAAAGCAACGCTCGCCAATACAAAGATTGAATTCACAAGAAAAGAAACCCTTTACAAAGAACAGCTTGTTACCAGTCAACAGTATGACGATGTATCTACAAGATTGGTCTATGCAGAGTCTGAGGTAGAAAGGGCCAGGGCGGCCTTAACCATTGCAAAACAGAAGCTTGCAAAGACGAAGATCTTTTCACCTCTCGCTTCCAGGGTAAAGGAGAAAAAGGTTTCATCCGGTGATTTTGTAAAAGTCGGCACCTCTCTTTTTGTCCTTATACAACCTAATCCTCTCAAGGTTCGGTTTACCGTGCCCGAAAAGGATGTTGGAAAACTTAAGGTCGGTCAGGATGTGATATTGAAGGTCGATGCCTTTAAGGATAGGGAGTTTAAAGGCAAAGTGAGTATTGTCTTCCCGAGCCTCGAGGAAAAAACCCGGACACTGGCGGTCGAAGCACTGGTTCCTAATTCCGATGGTATGTTAAAACCAGGTCTGTTTACGAGGGTAATATTGTACACGGGTGCCGCAAAAGACACTATAGTAGTTCCCATAACAGCGCTTCTATATGAGGCTGAAAAGGTAAAATTATTCACCGTCAGTGGTGACAGGGCAAAAGAGATGCAGGTAAAGATCGGAAGCAAGTATGGGGAGATGATGGAGATAACAGAAGGGATAAAAGAAGGGGAAAAGATTGTTGTTGCGGGCCAGCAAAGCCTTTCGGAAGGAGTGAAGGTAAGCGTCCAGGTGAGAGAGGGAAGTAAACAGTGATAATAGCATATTGCGGATTAATAAAAGGATATTCAACAATCGGCAGTCGGCAAACGGCAATCGAGGTATAAAGTGTGGCTGGCTGATACATCTGTAAAACGCCCTGTTTTTGCAACCATGTTAGTTTTAGTCCTTGTTGTGCTGGGGGTTGTGAGCTACCCGAATATCGGTGTTGATCTTTTTCCGAAGATTGATTTGCCGATCGTAAATATCAGAACAACACTCAAAGGCGCCAGCTCCGAGATCATGGATATCGACGTCACGGACAAGATCGAAGAGGCGGTCAATACAATAAACGGCATAAAGACGATTGCGTCTACGAGCACTGAAGGCGCATCGGTAATTACCATCGAGTTCGT
Organism: Syntrophorhabdaceae bacterium; assembly: GCA_028713955.1. NCBI lineage: Bacteria > Pseudomonadati > Thermodesulfobacteriota > Syntrophorhabdia > Syntrophorhabdales > Syntrophorhabdaceae > Syntrophorhabdaceae bacterium. Next base: position 450 of record JAQTNJ010000304.1, on the reverse strand, counting down.
GCTCGAAAGGGATATCGACCTTGCGGTGCAGGATGTGCGGGAGAAGATCTCGATCATCAGGTCAAAACTGCCGACCGACATAGACGAACCGATTGTCGAAAAGGTGGACCCCGATGCAACACCTGTCCTGTGGTTTGCCCTTCACGGCGATAAATCACCCCGGGATCTTTCCACGTATGCGAATGAAGTGCTGAAAGAACAATTTCAAAGAATCAACGGTGTGGGGGCATTAAGGCTCTACGGATTACGTCTCAGGCAGGCAAGGATATGGCTGGATAATGACAGGCTGCGGTCTTATGGAATTACCGCACAGGACGTATCCGGCGCGCTCGCAAGGGGCAATATTGAACTGCCGGGTGGATCGATTGAGGGAGATACAAAGGAATACACGGTAAAGGTCAAGGGTGAATTTCCAACCATCCAGGACTTTAATAATCTCATCGTAGGTTA
>JAQTNJ010000303.1 GCA_028713955.1 Syntrophorhabdaceae bacterium | reverse complement strand
GTCCTCTTCTTCGACGTTCCGCTCTTGCCCTGTCGTTTCAACATCAATTCGCTAATCGCCCAGACGCAATTATGCACAAGTATTCCATTGGCATAATATTCAGGAACGTCTTGGACTTGGAGGTTATAAACCGGGGCCGTTCCCGCGTCGCAAAACCCACGAACACTTACGGGAACAGACTTTCTGGGGTTTAGATTTCTTGATATTGAACGTAGTGCCGCAGACAACACACTGGCGATCTTCGTAGTAGGTTCGGTTAGCATCATGCCAGCGTTGGTTACATTCTCTTGAGCAGAAACGGGCAGGTCTGCTGGGGAAGTAACCGCCAAATTCTTGGCCGCATTGCTCACATGTGCGCTGGTGTGTTTCTCGATCTTCCCAACTGCGTCGCCCTTGCTCACTGTGCCAAGCGATACCCTCGGAAGACCCATGCCATGCTGAAGCAAGTGGCCGAATCTGTTCGAGGTGCTGCCTTTTGCGGTCACTGCATTCGCCCTTGTGTTTTTCCGTGTGAGAGGCGCGGTCAACACATTCAAGATTGTCCAACTCATTATTGAGGGGATTGCCGTCCCTGTGATGGATAATGTGCCCTTGCGGGATAGGCCCATTAGCCGCCTTCCAAATCTCTTGATGCAGCATGCCGAGACCCTTCGCATGCCCTCCAGCGACCGGGCTGAAATAAACTTGGTGATTGCGCTTTGGCGAATCCGGGTATCGCGCAAACGTATTCCCATTGAATACGACTGTCTCTCTTTCCATACTTCTATTATATCATCCCATAACAGCGCGTCAATAGAGGTGAACCCCTTGCCTTGAACAAACACAGGATGATTTGCGGTTCCTGTCAATGTGCGCCCGTCCGAGAACGTCACAGTTCGCACGTTCGCCATTGAGTGAGTCATGCCAGCATGTATCACTTTTCGATATCCCCGTCTCGTGTTTACCAACATCCCAGAGCCTATGTCTTCAATCGGGATGTCACCCTTTTCGGTAGAAATCAATGTGCCCGCCACTAGACAAGCGTCCATCCTGTCCGGCGAGAAGTCTGCTTCGCCCGGCACGTAGGTACACATCTGATCTTCCAACTGCGGGAAGTTGCCAATGTGGTGAACCCGGTGCTGCTCGTACAACGCCGCTACGGGCTCCGCTCTGACCATCTTGCCCTTAGAGGCTCTAACGCCCTTGTAACTGACGTTGGAGTCCACCGTGCGTATGGTCTTCTCCACGAGGTCCCCGCCGTTGTTCACCTCGCCAACTATCCTGTCCCCCTGGTTGCCGTGATAGGCTCCGACAGCGACCCTCGCCCAGCCGTCGGGAGTGCGGCGCCCCGAGAGGTCGTCGAACACGTACGCATGACCGTTGGAGCACTTGGCCGCGACCACGATGCCCGTCTCGTCAGATTCGTCCGAGCTGGTAACCGCCGGATCTACGGCTACGACAAGCCGCACGATCTCGATACCCTTGGGGATCTCCATGACCCTGCACTCGTCGAGCAGCGCGAGCGTCCACAGGGCGCCGGGTACGTCGGTCAGCAGTTGGCCGAGTAGTTCCTGTCTCCCGAGTCGCGTCCCCTCGTAGGTCAGCACGTTCTCGCGATAGGCGGGCGCCAGGTTCTCCATGTTCTCGTAGGAGGTCCCGGTGGTGACCACCACGCCGTCCATCTTCAGCAACTCTCTGAGCTGCTTGATCGGCCTTGGCGTAGTCGTTATCAGAGCGCGGGCATCGCCGAGACGACAGCCAAACATCGCGTTCGACCATGCCTCCTCGGCGTATCTCCAGGAGGCAAGCTCGTCGGCCCAGATGAAATGATGGCTCGGCCCTCTGAGCTGGTCGGGCTTGTCGCCACTGAAAGTCTCGGCCTGTACGCCGTTCGGCCAGGTGATCCTTCGCTTTGACGGCTCGTAGTGCGGGTAGAACCATCTCGGGGAGCAGGCGAGAATCCCAGCCTCGCCCTCTATCATCGTCGATCGAAGCTCGCCGGCGGTCCTCGCTATGAGCCCCATCCTCGGCGCCGTACCCTTGTAAGCCAGATCACGGACGTACTCGGCGGCGGTGCGGGTCTTGCCCCAACCGCGGCCTGTCATTATCAGCCACTTGCGCCAGTCGCCGGAGGGGGGGAGCTGGTTGTCCCGCGCCCAGAACTCCCAGTCGTAGAGCAGCGCTTCCGCTTCATCCTGCGTTAGACTGCTGAGAACCTCCCGCCTCTGCTCGGTTGTTAGCGATAGCATCGAGTTTCTCAGCGAGCTTTTCGACAGGCACGTCAACGCTCATCTCTCCTCGCTCTGTAGGCTCGCCCAGGAGGAGAAGGATGTTCCGAGTAGCCGTCTCAAGGTCCTTGTAGTCCCGGGGGTTGATCTTGTCCGCGTCGAACTTCTCGATCCAGCGGTCTTGTGCGCCCCGCCATGCCTTGAGAAGGTCGGCCTTGAAATCGGCTATCGTTCGGTCAGTGGACTCCTCGACCCTGGCGCCTATCTTCGCCTCTCGCGTCTTGAGCCTTTCCTGCCAACCGAAGGCGCGGCTCCACTTGCTGACGGCTGCCCTCGAAACCGAGAATTGCCGTGCTACTTGTGTGATACTGCGTGCTACTCCCAGCCCCAGATAGTACTCGAACGCCTCTTTATGCCTGAGTGTCTCCTGCATTGATTCGTACCTGGCTTTCGAGTTCTTCGACCGTTACCTTGAGCGCCTTGTTGGAAAGCAATGTCAACTTCACGACCTCCGCAAGCTCTGACTGAGGGATATCCAGGACGAGCCGGCCGTCGCCCTTGCCGCTTATCCCGATCGCGGTCTTGATGTCGGGGATGCTAGCCACGAATACGACTTGCCGCGCGGACTTCTGCTTCGGCACTCTCTACCCTCTCCTCGAGTCCGTACTTCCTCGCCCATGTCCAGCGGCCCAGAGTGTGCGCCTCTGAATGGTGTACCCAGCAGAGCCAGATGATGTTCGCAAGAACCTCTGCTGCTCTGCCCCAGGACCCGCGGGTGAAAATGTGATGCTTCTGAGCGGGCCTGCCGCATATCTCGCAGTAGTTCAGAGCCGCGCCCGCTTCCGCTCGAGTTTCGCCCTGCCCTTCTCAATCTTGGCTCTCAGGCGTTCCTCCCGCTTCTGTACCCTTCGCACCATCTTGAGAGCGCGTCTCTGCTTTTTTGGGACTTCACAAACGGAGTCGAGAAGTTGGACTGCGGGTGAGGGAATCTCCCCGGCTCTGATGTACCCGCTGCCCTTCTTGCTGGTGATCTTGAACCCGTCAGCGTAGTATTCGCGCTCGATTTGAACCCTCAATGAATCCTCCAAAAGAAAAAGCCGCCCTCTCGAGCGGCGTATGGTCAGCCCTGCCCTTGTGAGGCAGGACCTGAGGGA
>JAQTNJ010000302.1 GCA_028713955.1 Syntrophorhabdaceae bacterium | reverse complement strand
GTTGAGGTTGCCATCGACAGGCAGCAGATGATAGGGGTAAAGACCGTTGCGGCAGCCATAAGACCCATGAAGAAGACACTCAGGACAATAGGGCGGGTGGAGTATGATGAGAGAAAGCTCACAACCGTCAACAGTAAGGTCGAGGGATGGGTTGACAGGCTCTATGCCAACTACACCGGGCAATATGTAAAAAAGGGCACACCCCTGGTGGATCTATACAGCCCGGAGCTTATGTCCATCCAGCTTGAGTATCTCAATCTCTTGAAATGGAGGCCGGCACTGGGGATACGTTATCAGAGAAACGTCGAGATCAACCTTGGGGACCGGTATAACACGCTGGGGAGGCTCACCATCCAGGATCTTGACCCCCTGGTTGATTTGTTTAAAGAGAAGTTCGCACTCTGGGAGATCTCTGAAGAAGAGATAAAAGAAATAGAGACCAGCAAAAAACCCATGAGAACCCTGACTATCAAGAGCCCGGCCAGCGGATACGTTTTCCAGAAACCGGTTTTTAAGGGGACGCGGGTAGCACCTGGGGACAAGATCTTTGATATTGTGGATCTCTCTACGGTGTGGGTACTGGCAGATATCTACGAATATGAAATACCCTTTGTGAAGGTGGGGCAGAATGCCAGGATCACGCTGAGCTATTACCCCGGTAAAGAGTTCACGGCAAGGGTCGACTTTATATACCCCTTCTTCTCCGGCCAGACAAGAACGGCAAAGGCACGTTTCGTTCTTCACAATCCCAATATGCTTCTGAAACCCCAGATGTTTACCAATATAGAGATGGAGCTCGACCTGGGCAAGCGATTCGCAATCCCCGAAACAGCCATCCTCGACACAGGAACAAGGCAGATAGTCTACGTTGATATGGGAGACGGCTATTTTGCAGCTCAGCAGATCAAAACCGGCGAAAGGGCCAACGGGATGGTTGAGGTCTTAAGCGGTCTTAAGGATGGGGAAAAGGTTGCTTATTCCGCTGTATTCCTTATCGATTCAGAGGCCAAACTGAAGGGTGTGGCCCAATGATAAAACATATCATTGAACTATGCGCGAAAAACAGGCTTGTAACGATCATTTTTGTTGTTATCTTTGCAGGCTGGGGATACTGGACCCTCATAAGATGCCCGCTCGATGCCCTGCCGGACCTGAGCGACACCCAGGTGATCGTCTATACCGATTGGCCCGGGAGAAGCCCTGACCTCGTGGAAGATCAGATCACCTATCCCATTACCGCTACTCTCCTGGCAGCGCCGAAAGTCGAGGCGGTAAGGGGCTTTTCTTTTCTCGGCAGTTCTTTTATCTATGTCATCTTCAAAGATGGAACGGACATCTACTGGGCGCGAAGCAGGGTCCTCGAATATCTCCAGGCAGTGAAAGGAAAAATACCGGCAGACGTAAACCCCGTCCTGGGGCCTGATTCCTCCGGTGTAGGGTGGGGATTTTCTTACGCTGTGGTCGATGAGACCGGCGGGCAGGATCTCTCCGGGCTCCGATCAATCCAGGACTACAATATAAAATTGGCCCTTGAGAGCGTTCCCGGCGTGTCGCAGGTTGCAAGTATCGGCGGTTTTGTCAAACAGTATCAGGTCGTTATTGATCCGAACCGGCTGCTTTCTTACGGCATACCTATCAACAAGGTCATTGAGGTCATAAGAAAAAGCAACAGTGACATCGAAGGAAGGGTAGTGGAATTCTCAGGAGCCGAGTACGCGGTCAGGGGAAGGGGGTATATCAAGAGCCTGGAGGACCTGGAAACCGTTCCTGTGGGCAGTGACGGATCGGGAACCCCTGTTTTTTTAAGGGATGTCGCAAAGATCCGTTTAGGCCCGGAGATACGCAGGGGTGTCGCAGACCTTGACGGCAGGGGTGAAGTGGCAGGCGGTATCGTCGTTGTCAGGTATGGTGAAAACGTACTGAACGTCATCAAAAGAGTGAAGGAAAGGATCAAGCGTGATATTGAGCCAAGCCTGCCAAAAGGGGTCAAGATCGTCACGACCTACGACAGGTCAGACCTCATATACCAGGCAGTAGGTACCCTGTGGAATGAGATCGCAAAGCTCCTCATCGCCGTCAGCGTTGTCTGTATAGTCTTTCTCTTCCATCTCCCCAGTGCCATTATTGTTATCCTCACCCTGCCCGGGGCCATCCTTATTTCTTTCATCTTCCTCTACTATCTGAATGTTACCTCAAATATTATGAGCTTAAGCGGTATCGCCATCTCTATCGGTGTCCTCGTTGATGCCTCTATTATCATGGTCGAAAACGCGCATAAGAAGCTGGAAGAAGCACAACTCCGAACCCCGGACTCCGAACCCCGAATTCGTATCATCATTGAAGCAGCGAAAGAGGTCGGCCCTTCCCTTTTCTTTACCCTCATCGTTATTACAGTAGCTTTCCTGCCGGTCTTTACCCTCCAGGGCCAGGCAGGGAGGCTTTTCAGGCCTCTCGCATACGCAAAGACGTTCGCAATGCTCGGGGCGTCATGCCTTGCCATCACCCTGACACCAACCCTCATGACACTTTTCATAAAAGGCAGGATACGGCCCGAACAAAGCAACCCGCTGAACCGCATTTTACAGCAAATCTATGAGCCGGTGGTACGTTTCAGCCTGCGGAGGCAGAAAACGGTGATCATCGGCGCTGCCGTTCTGGTGCTCATCACTGCCTACCCATTTATCAAGCTGGGAAGGGAATTTATGCCTCCCCTCTATGAGGGCGCCCTCTTCTATATGCCCGTAACAACCCCGGGGGTTTCCATTTCAGAAGCTGCTTCTCTCCTTCAGCTCCAGGATAAGATCCTGAAAGGGATACCCGAAGTGGCACAGGTATTCGGCAAGGCCGGCAGGGCCGAAACAGCCACTGATCCGGCGCCGCTGGAGATGTTCGAGACTACGATCAACCTGAAGCCCAGGAAAGAGTGGCGGGCAGGTATGACCGTCGACAAACTTACTGCGGAGATGAATGACGCACTCACAATACCGGGGGTTTCCAACGCATTTACCATGCCCATAAAGGCAAGGATCGATATGCTCTCAACAGGTATCAGGACCCCTCTTGGGCTCAAGATATTCGGTCCCGATGTTCGGGAAATCGAGCGGCTTGGTATTGCCCTTGAAACAGTATTAAAGGATGTGCCGCATACGAGAAGTGTCTATGCCGAGAGGGTAAATACAGGATATTTTATCGACATTGCCGTAAAACGTCATGAGGCAGCCCGTTATAACCTCACTGTCGATGACGTAAACGAGATTATCCAATCATCCATCGGCGGTCTTAATGTGACCACCACTATCGAAGGAAGGGGGCGTTATCCCGTCAATGTCCGCTATGCAAGGGAATTGCGGAGCGACATTGAC
>JAQTNJ010000301.1 GCA_028713955.1 Syntrophorhabdaceae bacterium | reverse complement strand
TAAAGTAATCTTTAATCTTGTGAATGGCATCCCTGGGATAATAAAACCCACGCCTGTTCAGTAATTCATAGAACCGGGGGTGGGGTTTGATCATGTTGTCCCAGTTCGCGTTGAAAAAATTTGTGAGGATAAAGATCTTCTCACTGTCTGTCAGATCTTTCGGCGGCTTTTTGAATACCTCAAGGTAGGCGTCTTTCGCCTCCAGGTTCTCATAATCAATGAGCTGGAGGAGGAGGGAGGGAACAACATTGAAATTCTGTTTCAACCCATTAAAATCTTTCAGCATCGCGGCCATATCATAATAATCTTTGGTACCATGCAGCAGGACCCAGGGGAGGAGATACTCCCCGGTGTAGAGGTTTTTGTAGTAAGGCTGATGCATGTGCCACAGGAAGGAGAGGTAGACGGAGTCCATGTTAAGAGCACCGTCGCAAAAGAACAGAAGGTGAGAGGGTGAGAGGGTGAGAAGATAAGAGGGTGAGAGGGTGAGAAGATGAGAGGATGAGAGGATGAGAAGAGAAGAACGGAAGTAAAACGGGAGAAAAATCTTTGGGATATGTTCCGCTATACATCATACCTGTATTATCGTCCATAACGAATAATTCATAAAATAGCCGGACACTTTCTCGGGGATATTTTATACCTCAATATGCCGTAAGGTCATTTCCCCGCCTTTATCTATCTCAATCATTCCCACTGTGCCTTTATGCGAATAAGACCCCCTGTAACTTCCGGGGTTGAACATGACCACCCCTCCCCTCCTGACATTCGCCGGGACATGGGAGTGCCCGAATATAATTATATCAACATCCTGAAACTCACTAAAAACAATATCTTCAATGTTGTGTGGTGATCCCCTGCCATGGATTATCCCGACCTTTTTCCCCATGATCAGTTCAACACGTTTCACGGGGAGGATCGCCCCCAGCTCATAATCGTCCATATTGCCCCTGACTGCCCTGAGTTCCCAGTTGGAGAGATAATCGTGAACGGCAACAGACGTCATATCGCCTCCGTGGATTATCATGTCCATGTCGCCAAACTGTTTTTTCAACGTCTTTTTAAAGTCTTCTGTCACGCTCGTTAGATGGGTATCGGAAAGTACGCCTATCTTCATTGCACCGATGTTTAATGTATAGGAAAAAAACAGGTATGTCAATGAAAGCAACGCTGACAAATAGCACTTGCTGAAATCGCCTGAAAATATTATATTATGTACATATTCATATACACCCATCAACTATCGGCATATCTTCTCGGTTATGAGTATGCATAAGTGAAGCAGGAGGTTGTGATGTCATATGTTTCTCTCTGGTGGCGGGCTTCCCGTCCTTTTACTTTTACAATGAGCGTGCTCCCCCCGATCATAGGGGCGATTGCGGTAAAGATAGAAAATCCCGGGGTTGGTCTTAACTGGCTCCACCTTATTCTTACCATGCTCGGCTGCGTTCTCGCCCATGCAGGGGCCAACCTGGTCGGCGATTACTTTGATTTCAAAAACAAGGTCGACCGCGAAGGGACATTCGGGTCAAGCGGCGTCCTCACGGGAAAACTCACAGAACCAAAGACGATCTTGACCGGGGCGATCGTCGTCTATATCGTCGCCTCACTTATCGGCCTTTATCTTGCCTTCTCGATCCCGAACGGCAAGGTCCTTCTCTGGCTCATCCTCATCGGCGCGGTGCTGGGGTTTTTCTATACGGTGAAACCCTTTGCCTTCAAGTACCGCGCGCTCGGCGATATCGCCGTGTTCATCTCCTTCGGGCCAGCCATGACCCTCGGCACATACTATGTGCAGATCCAGCATTTTTCCTGGGGACCTATCCTGTACGCCATCCCTTTTGCCTTTTTGGTGGACGCCGTTCTACACAGTAACAACTTGAGGGATATCAAAAATGATTCTGTGGTCAATGTCAAAACCGTCGCGATCCTCATCGGCGAGAGGAACGCAAAATTCATGTACTACGGTCTCGTCCTCAGTTCATACCTCTCGGTCATCGTCCTCATCCTTGCGGGCCAGCTTCCCCTGATCTCCCTTGCGACACTTCTCTCGCTTCCACTGGCGATAAAGCTCATCAGGATAGTCCACGCAAAAGAGAAACAGCCGGAGCAGCAGTTCATGATGATCGATGCCGCCACCGCGCAACTTCACTCGGCGTTCGGAGGGCTCCTCCTGCTCTCACTCCTCGCACAGTACCTGATACAGTAGCTTTATGACATTAATCAACAGACGCAACTGGTGGGTCGTTGTATTCAGCGTCCTACTCGCCTTTTTCCTCTGGTACACAACATTCATCATCAGGCCTTTCAACTTCTGGTTCATGATGACCTTCAACACTCTCTTCCTGAGCATTATCTCCTTTGCCTCCGGAAAAATTCCCTGGCATAGGGGGGATTGGAGCCTTCGGAATATCAGTATCGGTATCCTCGCTGCTATGGCGCTCTATGGGATCTTCTGGCTGGGCCATGAGATACTGATCCTTGCAGGCACATATACGGGCATGCTGCCGCGGAGGGCAGAGAACCTTAACGCTATATACGCGAGCCGCGCCGAATTGCCTCAATACATTATTGCCATCCTGCTTTTCTTTCCTATTGGTTTCGGAGAGGAGATATACTGGCGGGGCTTTATACAGAGATTTTTCCAGATGCGGTGGGGTAAGGGCGCTGCATTCCTTCTGACGGTAGTCCTCTACACGGGGATGCACCTGTCCACGGGGAACCCTGTTCTGATACTCGCCGCCCTTATCTGCGGGGTGTACTGGAGCGGACTCTACTGGTATACGGGGAGCCTCGTACCGGTCCTCATATCCCATATGCTCTGGGACCCCTTTATCTTCGTCATCGCCCCGATAAAATAATCCACATTTTATTCCTTACACACGTAACTGTTCAAGTATGCATAAAAATTAAAAAATGGACTTGACAAAAAGGTTTATCAGATTATAATAATTCTAAATTAGGAACTATTATAAATGGACAATAACCAAAGGTTGACGGTGAGAAGGATATGAAGATGACCCCACAGAGGATGGCAATCCTTGAATATCTTGATGGCAATACGGCTCACCCGTCAGCGGCTGATGTTTATAAGGCGGTCTCGGATAAGTTCCCCACCATGTCTCTTGCCACAGTCTACAATACCATGGAGACATTGAAAACGAAAGGCACGGTCATCGAACTCGCCATCGACCCCGGTAAAAAACGTTTCGACCCCAACCCCGAACCTCATCACCATCTTATATGCATTAACTGTAAAGAGATCATAGATGTGCATAGCAACTTCTCTTTAGACCTCTCTGAAAAGGAAAAATGCGGCTTTTATATCATAGGAAACCATGTGGATTTCTACGGGATATGCAAAAAATGTAAAAAGAAAAGCAGGCACAAT
>JAQTNJ010000300.1 GCA_028713955.1 Syntrophorhabdaceae bacterium | reverse complement strand
TCTTGCAAAAAGCGGCAAGTTGCACCCCCTTCTTTGATGAATACCGTATAACACCCATGTGCTGCGAAAGCATCTCCGGTGGGATAGGTATCTCCGGTTGTTTATATTGTTCGCCTTCAATGACATTGACGATATTCCACTCCTCGGGCACTGTCGTGTCGAGCTGCGGATCGAAGAAGTATGCCTTCCCCCCGTGAACGTACTGTTGAGGATGGAGAAAGTAGTTGTTAAAGTAATCAAGGTCCAGGACAGCCCGCAGGACGGCAACGATCCTGCCGTGAACCCGGACGGGCACGCTGATGGCGATGGCCGGTCTGCCAGTTCCCTGGCTTATCAGTATCTGGGAGACGGAAACCTTTCCGGCAACGGCAGCGTGAAAATCAGCCCTCGCGAGGACAATCTGCTGTATAAGGGGGAGATTGATCCGGTTCGGAAATGAAGAGGCAATACATCTGGCTTCTATGTCAAAAAGGTTGATCGATTGGAATATCTTTGTTCTTTCCACGATTATCTGGAAGTACCGGCACGTTTCATTAATAAGGGGATCATTATCCGGGGCGCCGGCGGTTTGTTTTATCAGGGGCATATCCGCCATGAACAGAAGATCGGTCTTGAAGATGCCGAGGATGATCTCGTTCTGTTGCGCGATCAGGGCTACGGTGCGTTCCATCTCCATTTTGGCCGCTGATTTGAGCCTCTTTTTTGCCGATCTGTAGGTCAAAAATGAAGACAGAAAGACGCCCGACGAACCGATCAACGAAAATACAAAAAGCAGTTTTCCACGAAAGGTCATAAATGAAAAACCATACCCGTGAGGCCCGTGATGTAGAGAATTCAGATCAGCGTGTAATTACCGTGGACCCCCCTATGCTACTGTGTATCACATGCAGAAACCAATTTATTGTAAAAACTTGTTTTACCCGCCCGTTTAATCTTCCCATTTTGATAAATAATTGTCAAGATGAACTACCTACCCTATCTCATGGTGTTGCATGAACGGTTTCTATTATTTCTTTGTCTTTCTGCCATTCACTATTCACTGTCGACTATCGACCGTCTTTATCAGTCATCAGTTTCAGGCTGTATGCCATGTTCGTCACCTTGTTTGGTTAATTCGTCACATTTTACTTCCAACCTTTACAATTGAAAAGGCAAAATTGTCGGCAAGACAAAATTGAAAGGGAATTATATTGTGGAAATAAGACCCCGTTTCTTTCTGTTAAAGCGATTTTTCATGAATATGAGCTTCCGCAGCAAGCTCCTTATTGTGGTGGGATTGATAATCCTTACGAGCGTTCTGCTGTCTTCCGCAATAACCTATATATGCGCAAGGCGACAGCTTGAATCAGTGGCGAGGAAGGAGATGGAGGAAAAGGTTGCCCTGATAGCCAAACAGAGTCAGATCGCGCTTGATACGTTTAAGACGGACATGGAACTCCTGGGGGAGCTATCCCTGGTCCATCAGGTTGCAGTCTATCCGGAGAACCGCGCCCTTGTCGATGAAGCCAACCGGTATTTTCAGGAGGTCGTGAAAAAAAATAAGGTATATCAATCCGTCAACCTTGTGGACCTGAATGCTAAGTGTATCGCATCCTCCTATCCAAACCGTATCAATCACGCTGTTTTGCAACAGATCGTTCATAAAAGGGCTGATTTTCACGCTGCCGTTGCCGGAAAGGTTTCCGTCTCCCAGATACTGATAAGCCATGGAACGGGCAGGCCGGCTATTTTTATCAGCGTGCCCGTCCGGGTTCACGGCAGGATCGTTGCCGTTCTGCGGCCTGCCCTGGACCTTGATTACTTTAACAACTACTTTCTCCATCCTCAACAGTACGTTCACGGAGGGAAGGCATACTTCTTCGATCCGCAGCTCGACACGACACTACCGGAGGGATGGAAGATCACCAATGTCATGACGGCAAAACCCTACATAGCGCCTGAGATCCAGGTTTCCACGGAACTTCTGACCCAAAAAAGGGGATTTGTCCAGTATTCCTCGAAGAACGGCGCTCAACTGGTTGCCTTCCTGAGAACTTCCGATCCGGAGTTTCTCTTTGTTGTTGAACGGGCATTGCAGGATATCCTTGCCCCTATACAGGCCATGAGAAAGGTTGCGATCATAACGCTGGTCATAATGCTCCTCGGCATATCCTTCTCTGTGTTCATGATCTTCGACCCCCTTCTCAGGAAGCTCGAGCAGTGTATGATCTTTGTCCGGGAGATTGAAGCCGGTTTTTTTTACAGAAGACTGAATACGAAGGGTAATCACGAGATCTCCAAACTCGCCCGCGGCCTCAACGCCATGGCAGAAAGCCTCGAAGACAGCCGCGACGCGCTGGAGGAAGCGGAGCGGTTGTACCGTGGGATCTTCGAGAACGCCGTGGAGGGGATATTCGTCACCAATCCCGACGGTCTTCTTCTGAACGCCAACCCTGCCTTTGCGCAGCTCCTCGGGTATGACTCCCCCTCTGAGATCATCGGTACGAACGTTACACAGTATTATTCACCGGAAAGAAGGACCGTTCTCCTCGAAGAACTGAGGACGCACGGTACGGTAAAAAACTTCGAGATCACCTTTCATCGGCGGGACGGGACCGAGCGCATCGGGTCCCTCTATGTCAGGGCGGACCGGGACAGCGAGGGAAGGATCACGAGGAACCAGGGCATCGGGGACGACATCACGGAACAAAAGCAGGTCGAGGAGGAGCGCCGCCGGGCAGAGGAGGCGCAGCGGCTCTTCGTACAGTCGCAGCTCGAAGCCCTCCGGTACCAGATCAATCCCCATTTTCTCTTCAACGTCTTGAACTCCCTTATCGCCCTTTCAGAGAGCGACCCCGGACGGATCACCGGGCTGATCTACCAGCTTTCCAGCTACCTCCGCTCCACCCTTACCTCGCGGGAGTCGGGACTCGTCCCCCTCGTTGAGGAGCTGGCGGTCATTACAAGCTACCTCAATCTTGAAAAGGTCCGTTTTGAGGATGACCTTGCCGTCTCCGTCTCCGCGCCTGATACGCTCCACGATGCGATGATCCCGGAGCTCCTCATCCAGCCGCTTGTCGAGAACGCCGTCAAACACGGAATGAAGACCTCCCCCATGCCCCTTGAGGTTGACGTCTCCTGCCGGGAGTCCGGGGAATCCGTGGAGATCGCCGTATCCAACACGGGGAGATGGATCCGGAGGAACAATGAGAACGGCAACGGGGACAGCGGGATAGGACTTGAGAACATCCGCAAACGGCTCGATCTTACCTACGGTGACCGATACCGCCTGCATATCGGGGAGAAGGATGAGCGGGTGCGTGTCACCATAGAGATCCCCAGGACGGGAGGGACCGGTGAAAAACAATCCTGAACGGGAACTGTCGGTCTTCATCGTTGACGACGAGCGGCTTGCCAGGG
>JAQTNJ010000299.1 GCA_028713955.1 Syntrophorhabdaceae bacterium | reverse complement strand
CCGCGATGACCACTGCTCTGCACATCTTCATTGTCTCCTTCTCTCTATAAAAATTACCATAGCAGGATATGAAAAGTCTATCATCCTCCCATACCTTACGGGATTTATCTCTCTGCCCTCAGCTCTCCGCTCTTTGCTGCATTTCTCTCATGATTGTCTGTTTCGATAATCCTTATAACCGAATCTCTTCACCACTTCCACCCTCCCCCCGCGTCTTATCACCGCAATATCGGGCAAGTCAATTCCGTTAAAGGTGGTGTTTTTCACTATGCTGTAAAGCGCCATGTCGGTAAAGACCAGCCTGTCTCCTCTTTTCAGCGGCTCATTGAAGGAATAATCGCCTATCACATCCCCGGCAAGACAGCTCGGTCCGGCAAGCCTGTAGGTAAATGGCTTTACATAGGGCTCCGCTGAATTCATTATGTTGGGCCTGTAAGGCATAAGCAGCACGTCCGGCATATGCGTCTCTGCTGACACGTCCATGATCGCGATCCCTTTCCTGTTTTTTACAATGTCCAGCGCAGAAGAGACCAGGACTCCCGCATTCAGGACGCTCGCTTCACCAGGTTCGAGATATACCTGCACCCCATATCTTTTTTTGAACACATTGATGAGTTTGATGAGACGCTCCAGATCGTAATCGTCACGCGTTATGTGGTGGCCGCCCCCGAAATTTACCCATTTCAATCCTTTGATGCATTGTCCATAGAGTTTTTCAAAGGATCTAAGGACCCTTTCAAGGACGTCTGAGTTCTGCTCGCACATGGCATGAAAATGAAGCCCGTCGACCATCTCTCTGTACCCCGGGAATTCCCTTTCAAATGCATTATAGACCACACCCAGCCTCGAATTGGGCGCACAAGGGTTATACATCTCTGTGGTGACCTCAGAATAACCTGGATTGACCCTTACACCGATCTCCAGGCCTTCTTTCCTTGCCAGCGGTCCATATTGCTGAAGCTGGTAAAAAGAATTGAATATGACAACATCGGAGTACTCCAGTATCTGCCTGATCTCTTTTTCTCTGTATGCCGCCGAGAATGTATGCACCTCTTTCCCGAACTCCTCGTAACCGAGCCTCGCCTCATGAAGTCCGCTCGCGCATGTTCCATCGAGATACCTGCTCATCATCGGAAAGGTAGCGAACGATGCATACGCCTTCAATGCGTGCAGTATATTGCAGCCTGTACGGTCTTTTACATACTGCATGACCAGCATGTTCTCCTCGATAAGGGTTTCATCCAAGAGGTAAACGGGCGTTGATATATCGCCTTTCGCAATAGCAAGAAATCGTTTATCCGCCGCCTTGAAACTTTTCCTCTTTGACTCTTTAATCAACTGAGTCAATGCCTTGAGCCCGTTTTTGTCCAGCGCCCCCAGTACCTTCCTTCTCGCCTCTGCGGATAACGCGTGGTACCTGCCCGCAGCGACGATATCCTTCGCCGCAACCGCCCCGATCATCTCTTCGATCTTTTTTTCAATACTCAACGTTTTCCAACCTGGCAAATCACTATCATAACATTTTGCACCCAAAAACATCTCCGGGTCAGGATCACTAAGGAAAGTCCGGTTTGGTTATTGAAAAATTGGTTATTGGGTATTATTTGGAGCTTGGTTATTGGTGATTGGTTATTCATTGACTATCCTGTCTGCTACTTGCTGTCTGTCAAGTTCTTGCTCTGAGCCATGGGCTATTAACCATGTTCATCTCACATTTTGTCCGGTAGCGGTTCATGCTCGACCACCTTCCACGGCAGCCCGTATCTGTTGAGCGCCTCCATGAATTTGTCCGGATCCATCTGTTCCATGTTGTAGACCCCTGTCCCTTGCCAGACACCGGTGAGCACCAACATCGCCCCGATCATCGCGGGGACACCGGTCGTATAGGCTATTGCCTGCGTTCCGGTCTCCCTGAAGGCCTCTTCATGGTCGCAGACATTGTAGATATATTTTGTTATTGTCTCCCCGTCCTTTTTGCCGGTCATGATGTTGCCGATGACCGTCTTCCCCGTATATCCTGTTCCGAGAGAGGCAGGTTCGGGCAGCAGGGCCTTGAGAAACTTTACCGGGACTATTGCGCGCCCTTCGTAGTCAACCTCGTCTATCCGCGTCATGCCCACGTTCCTGAGCACCCTCAGGTGGTTGAGATAATTATCTGAGAACGTCATCCAGAACCTGGCCCTTTTCAGTCCCCGTATATTCAGGGCCAGTGATTCCAGTTCTTCGTGGTAAAGAAGATAGCTCTCTTTTATTCCCGCCACCGGGTAATCAAAGCCGAAATGTACGCTGCCCTCCTCGATGATCGCAGGCGTCTCGACCCACTTGCCGTTTTCCCAGTGTCTCACCGTCTGTGTCACTTCCCGGATATTGATCTCAGGGTTGAAGTTCGTCGCGAAGGCATGACCGTGGCTTCCGGCATTGCAATCCAGTATGTCTAAGTAATTGATCTCGTCGAACAGGTGTTTCTGCGCATAGGCGGTATAGACATTCGTCACGCCGGGGTCAAATCCCGAACCGAGGACCGCCATGATCCCCTTTTCTTTAAACCTCTCCTGGTATGCCCATTGCCAGCTGTATTCAAAGTGCGCCTCATCCGGCGGTTCGTAATTTGCCGTGTCCATGTAATTGACCGCTGTCGCGAGGCACGCATCCATTATATGCAGATCCTGATAGGGGAGCGCGAGATTAAGGACGAGGTCGGGCCGGAATAAATTGATCAGGGCTGTCAGTTCCGCTACATTGTCGGCATCCACATGTGCCGTCTCTATGTCCCTGCCGTATCTCTGCCTGATATCCTTCTGTATTGCTTCACACTTTGAGTACGTCCTGCTCGCAACCATTATCCCCTTGAACACCTCGGGCACCTGCGCGCATTTGTGCGCCGCAACTGTAGCGACTCCCCCGGCCCCGATGATCATTATCCTTCCGCTGTTCCTCGCATTGTTCATAAAAATAGTCTCCTGATTATCAAATTCCGCTTACTCCGTTTTATATTGAATCTCTCTCATGCCTTCCAGTGCTCACGTAGATATAGCTTAAGAGCGTGTAGATCAATTTCGCGGCCAGGAAATCGGGAGCCCTGGAAGATGACGGGCAAAGCTCAACAACATCAAACCCGACGATCCGTTTTGATCCCGCAACAGAAGAGAGGAGCTTTATAACCTGATACCAGCCTAAGCCCCCCGGCTCCGGTGTCCCCGTTGACGGCATGATACCCGGATCAAAGACATCAAGATCAATGGTGATATAAACGTTATCAGTGAGCAAAGAAACTACGTCATTTATCCATTTGTCGGAATTGTGTATTGTGTGCGCAAAAAACATCCTTTTACTGTCGATGCCCGGGCGTTCCGAGGCATCCATGCTGCGTATTCCCACGGAGACGATGTTCCTGGTAAATTCCCTTACA
>JAQTNJ010000298.1 GCA_028713955.1 Syntrophorhabdaceae bacterium | reverse complement strand
TCATCAGAAGAGACCTCAACCTCAAGGGTTATGTAAAGTCTGTCGTTGAATCCATAAGAACTGCCTGTATGGTCATATTGCTCATAGCAGGTTCAACGGTACTCGGCCACTTTATCGCCGTAACCAAAATTCCCATGATAACCGCCGACTGGATCGTCGGTCTGCAGGTGCCATCCTGGATAATCCTTCTCATGATCGCGGTCATATATCTCATTGGCGGCTCCTTTATCGATGACCTTGCATTTATGATCCTTGCAACGCCAATCTTCTACCCGGCAATCATAAAGCTCGGGTACAATCCACTGTGGTTCGGCATCCTCATAGGTATTACCGTAATGATCGGTGTTGTCATACCGCCTATGGCAATCTGCGTCTTTGTTGTGAAGCAGATAACGAAAACACCATTCAGTGTCGTCTATGCAGGCGTATACCCGTTCCTGATAAGCCTCGCTGTCGGCGGCATTATCGTCTTTTTGTTCCCGCCCATTGCAACGTGGTTGCCGGGCTGGCTGATGCCGGGGTAGACAAGACCGTAAGTGGCAAGGCGTGAGTCGTAAAGCGTAAACGACTTCAACCCATTGAGAATATTTAAAGGGCCCCCTTAAGGGAGGCCCTTTTATTTATGGATCATGTTCATGGTATAATATTGCAACAGGGGCAAGGATATAGCGATGAAAAAGAGACGATATACACACAGGAGCGCAGGACCTGCGAAAAAAGAGAGCGGCAAGTCCGTTGAAGAGATAGTGAGGGAACTGAAAGAGGTTGGCGCATCGAAAAATGATTACAGGGAACAGTCCCTGCGGATTCACGGTCTTATCTGTGCAAAATGTGCCCGGGAGTTTGATTATAAGGACAGACACCTCCTCACCGTTCACCATAAGGACGGGGATCACAGGAACAACCCCCCGGACGGCTCCAACTGGGAGAACCTCTGTGTCTACTGCCACGACGATGAGCACAGCAGGGGATTGCTCGGCGATTACTTCAGTCAAGATGGTTAAGGCTGAATTCTCAAACCCTTTCAACACGTTTTGAATTTTGAACATTTGAATTTGTTTAGTGCTTCGATATTAGGATTTAGGATTTCCCATGGGCTATCAGCTATGAACTATGAGCTGCTTTTATCCCCGATCCAGCAGTGGAGGCAGAGTTTCTCGCGGGGGAGGCCGATCGCTTCGACCATGTCGTCGATCCGCTGATACCGGAGCGTTGTCACGTCAAGCTCCTTCGCGATCCAGTCCACCATCTTCCGGTACTTCTCTGACCGGTCATCAAGGTAATCCCCGATTTCTTCCGTATCGCGTCCTTCCAGTGCACGTATGGCACGCCGGGCAGCCAGTTCATCAATGGAGCGTGTGGAGAGGGCAAATTTGCAGGGAAACATAAGCGGAGGGCAGGCCGGACGAACATGGACTTCCCTGGCCCCTGATTCCCAGAGCTTCTTCAGGGTATAATTTTTAAGCTGTGTGCCGCGTACGATAGAGTCTTCGCAGAGGACCAGCCGGTTATCGGCAATGATATCCTTGACGGCAATGAGCTTCATCTTTGCCACAAGGTCCCGGATCTCCTGAGAAGGTGGGGTATAGCTCCTTCCGTATCCAGGGGTATACTTCACAAGGGGTCTCCGAAAAGGAATCCCCGATTGCATGGCATACCCGACGGCATGGCCAACCCCCGAATCAGGAACCCCGGCAACGAGATCGGCCTTCACGTCATCATTTTTCGCGAGGGACCTCCCGGATCGTTCACGGACAAGCTCAACGTTGATCCCCTCGTAACTCGAAGCAGGGTATCCTGTGTAGATCCAGAGAAAGGCGCAGATCTGGTTGTTTATCTTTCCCGGAAGTTGTTCTTCCAATCCGTGTTTTCCTATACGAACAGTCTCGCCCGGTTCGAGATACTTTATGATCCGATAACCAAGGTTAAGAAAGGAACATGTCTCCGTAGCGATGACATGGTCTCCGTTCCTCTCTCCAATAACGAGAGGCATCCGGCCCAGGCGGTCCCTGACTGCATAGATCCCATCCTCTTTCATGAGGAGTATGGAGGCTGACCCCATGATCCGGTCATAGAGCCTCTCGATGCCGTCAATGAGCGTTTTGCCCTGATTGATCAGCTTGGCGATGAGTTCTACGGAATTGACCCCTCCGCTCGACATCTCACCGAATGTCTCTCCTTGTTCAAGGAGTTCCCCGGCCAGTTCGTTCGTATTATCCACAAGCCCTGCGGATACAATCGCAAAGGTTCCGAATTTCGAGCCGATGATCAGCGGTTGGGCATCCCGGTCGCTTATGACCCCGATGCCCATATTTCCCTCCATCTCTTTATAATCTTCGAAGAATTTTGATTTGAACTGGGACTTGCTGATATCATGAATGGACCGGTGGAAACGTTCTCCCAAAACAGCCATTCCGCCATACTCTGTTCCCATGTGTGAATGGTAGTCCGTCCCGTATAGAAGTTCGCTTGCACAGTTCTTTTTAGATACAATGCCAAAAATGCCGCTCATGGGTCCTCCCTTAGATAGTGGGGTGTCCGATCACTCGCAGATAAAACAGGGGGTCAGACGCTGATATGATACAACCTCTCCGCAACTTTCTCCAGCATTATTATAAAAATACCTCTGTCTAAAAGGTTTAACCGCCCATCCTTTCCGATGTAAAAAATTTATGGGCGCACCTCTTGACTTTGTATGAAATTTATTGTAATTAATTGTTAGACAATACCAGTTCAAATTATGAAAATCAGCACTGCGATAGGGGAAAGGGTTCCGGGCGGACTTTGTGTCATCAACGACAATGTCCGGCAAAATAAGGGTGGTGAGGATCTTCATGGCCATAACCCGGGCAAAGTGCTCCGGACTTTGCAGGGCAAGGCCGTTGGGCTCAATCTGAAACATACGGAATGCAAGGTAATGGCATTCAACATCCGCGGTTCGACCGGTCTCAGCGCGACCGAAGACAGCGATGATTGCCCTGCTGCCATGGCGCATCAGGGAGAACCTGTTTATATAAGTTCCCGCCGTGTTGCCGGCCAGTATAAGATTGACAAGGTATCTCTTCAAATCCCCAGGATCATCATTGATAAATACAGGGAAGCAGAAGGATGCCAAAGGCCGGCCGTCAGTACCCTCCAGATATACGCTTAGCAGTTCCTTGTCTGGACAAATTGAGCATCTCATTTCTTGACAAAGGTGTCATCTATCATTAAGTTATTCTATTAGGATTGGTTTGCACCGATGGATATGCTGACAGAACGTGAAAAAATGGTTCTTGAACTGATTATGGATAATTATATAACCGCTGCCGGACCGATAGGTTCAAGGACAATATCGAAGAGGACGAAGAACAAGGTAAGCTCTGCAACGATAAGGAATATCATGGGAGATCTTGAGGAGCTCGGTTTTCTTTATAAACCCCATGCAGTGGCAGGGCGCATACCGACGCACAAGGCCTTCAGATATTACGTA
>JAQTNJ010000297.1 GCA_028713955.1 Syntrophorhabdaceae bacterium | reverse complement strand
CCTTCTGGAGAGCCTCATTCCTGGGATCAACATAGGAAAAGAGTTTTTCACCTTCTGAATGCCCGTCTGTCATGACCACCGAATAGAGCGGTTCAGCGACATGATGGATCAGGTTGTCCATAGAAACATTCAGGCGAAGGCCGTAAAGCCCGGCATACCTTGTATCAGGAATGGCCCCGTATTTTTTCACGGCGTCCCTGACAGCAGGTACAGAAAAGAGCATCATGGCGCCGAAATCAAAATCATCACGGACGCTCCCCAACAGATAATCATTGAGCGGATGGAGCGCCCTCCCCTTTCCCAGCCCTCCCGGTTCCATATCGTAATAATCGGAATAGACCATGCCTGCCCTGGTAGACTCCGCCGCCTCCAGCATCTTCTCCAGCGCCTCCGTCTTAATGAAGACTGTCCCCGGTCCCGGTAAAAAGAGGACATACTCCGTGTGAATATCTTCCAGGACCATGCTAAGCGTTTCCTGCGACTGGATAGGATCTGCCGCAAGAACACGGCACTTTGGCACTTCAAGATAAACCGGGCGCTGGTTCATGACCACAATGCTTTCTACCAGCACTGATTCTGCGAGAGACAACAGGGACTTCTCAAAGATGGTACCGGAACTATACCGGATAACAAGGGTAAGCTTCTTCATCCCTTACATATTAGCATATCCCCGGCTGGTAAGCATTATCTCTTATTGTGCAAAAGGATATCGACCGGCTCGACCTGCTGTCAGTTATGCAGTACGCCGAGACAGGGGAACCTCAAGGCAGAAAGTATATGCCCTTGTGCTTAACGTATGATCTTATGGGAGTCTCCTTGTGGGTTCTGTTATTATTTTATGTATTGCATACCTCATCCTGTTGCATATAATATATAGCCAAACAAAATTCCCTCCAGGAGGTTCATATGAATACCGCTTTTGAGTTTATACAAGCCAACCCTGTTTTCCACATTGCCACTGTCGATGGAGCTAAAGCAAGGGTCCGTCCCTTTGGCTTCATAATGCAAAGGAACAATACGCTCTATTTCTGCACCAACAAAACCAAGGATGTATATAAGCAGCTAAAACAGAATCCGGATATTGAGATTTCGGATATGGGAAGTAATGATACATGGCTGAGGATAAGAGGAAGAATCGTGTTTGATGAAACCCGTGAGGCAAAAATCCAGGCCTTCGAGCGGTCCCCTAATCTTCTGAGGGTTTATCCCAAAGGGGCGGACGATGAGCTGTTTGTAACCTTTTACTTCACTGAAGCAACAGCTACGTTATTCTCTTTCACGGCGGCGCCTAAGAATATCCCGCTTGTTTAGGGTCATCATGAGGGGCTTCGAGCCGGTCGCTTATGCTCCGGTTCAACCTCACGTTGGGCCTGCAAAGGAGGAAAAACATGGAAACCAATGATCGCTATCGAAGAGGCTGGGAAAAACTCAAAGAAGTTGACCGGGAGGCCGGTGAGCGTGTCATCGAAAGCCTTAAGGATATTGCCCCGGATTTTGCGCGATTACTGATTGAATTTCCCTTTGGCGACATATATTCACGGCCGGGATTAGATCTGAAATCCAGAGAAATAGCGGTAGTAGCGGCTCTGACAGCTTTAGGAAATGCTGTCCCTCAGTTAAAAGTTCATATCCATGGCGCTTTAAATGTTGGATGCACCGAGCAGGAAGTTATCGAGACAATAATACAAATGGCTGTCTATGCAGGTTTTCCCGCGGCGCTTAATGGATTGTTTGCAGCCAAAGAAGTTTTTGCTGAAAGAGGTAAAGTGAAGGGCTAACAATTCCATCAACCAGATCCCATACCTCCCTCAATAAGTGGACACTCACGGCTGATTTGTGTGTTATCTGTGATCCTGGACGGTTAATATCTCCGAATAGCGGCGGGTTATCGAATACCTTGCCTGCACGAACCCTATTCAGATTTAATCCCGCCGGGGTGCAGTGGTTTATGTTAGTTTAAAACCGTTCATTATCTGCCTATGACAGCACAGGAAATCCATAATATTCTGGTGAGTTTGAGTGATGCCGCCATAGCAGAGCATTCACAAAGATTCTTCAAGACAGGCAAGGGCGAGTATGGAGAGGGTGATGTATTCCTCGGCATTCGTGTGCCGGTACTGAGAAAACAGGTCAGGAGATACAGAGACATTCCCCTTGAAGAAACCCTCCTGTTGCTCAAATCCCCTTTTCACGAAGAACGATTATTCGCGCTCCTGATGCTGGTGGATAAATTCTCCGGAGGAGGCGTTGAAGACAGGACCGCAATCTATGAGATATACCTGGGCAACACGCGGTACATCAACAACTGGGACCTCGTTGACAGCTCTGCCTGCTATATTGTCGGCGCATATCTGGAGAAAAAGGATAAGAAGCCGGTCTTCAGACTGGCTAAGTCTGCAAACCTCTGGGAGAGAAGGATTGCCATCCTGTCAACCTTCCACCTGATAAGGAGAAAGGACTTCAGCAATGCCCTGGAGATATCAGGTATACTTATAAAAGACAGAGAGGATCTGATCCATAAAGCTGTCGGCTGGATGCTCCGCGAGATCGGGAAACGCGACCTGCCCGTTGAGAAGGCTTTCCTGGATAAGAATTACAGGGAGATGCCCCGGACAATGCTGCGCTACGCTATTGAGAGGTTCCCCGAAAAAGAACGAAAGAGATACCTGGGAGGAACAGCATAAATCGCTGACAATTGAAGATTTGGCCTACGCTTTATTGCACGGTGTGCTATAATTATACATATCCTGAAGACTGGTGAGGTTATCACATGTTCCCGATCAGATAGTCCTCGGGACCCATCTCTGGCGTGTCCAGAGTAAACCTCGCCAGGTTTCAGGACAATCTTTAAGACAAAGTTTTACAATTGCTGCATACCAAATAACAAAACACTTATAAACAGGTGTTTGGTTATTACAAGCGACCTGTTATCGTGCGAAGCCACACTTCTTGCTGTCATCGCGAGGAACATCCTTCATTCTTGCTGTCATCGCGAGGAACATCCTTCATTCTTGCTGTCATCGCGAGGAACATCCTTCATTCTTGCTGTCATCGCGAGGAGCGTAAGCGACGTGGCGATCTCATAGGGTATAATTTATTGAATGAGATTGCCGCGCTCCGCTCGCAATGACACCTTTCACCGGTTTCATCCAATTACGAATTACGATTCACGAATTACGGGTTTTCCCATTTTTCACCTTTCACCGGTTTCATCCAATTACGAATTACGATTCACGAATTACGGGTTTTCCCATTTTTCGCCTTTCACCGGTTTCATCCAATTACGAATTACGATTCACGAATTATGGGTTTACAGGTATCAACTGTCCAGTATTTCTCTTACTTTCAGGAGCAGTTCATCCGGTAAGAGAGGTTTTGAGATGAAGTTGGCTGCGTCACCGTGAACCCCTTTATCAAGGACCACGTCCCCGGTATAGCCGCTCATAAAAAGGACTTTGATGTCCGGGCAGGTCTTTTTGATCT
>JAQTNJ010000296.1 GCA_028713955.1 Syntrophorhabdaceae bacterium | reverse complement strand
TTTAAAAGTGCATCGGTAGGTTTTTCTCCTGTCAGTGCCTTTTCTGCCGACACGGCATGGATAGCCTTTGGTGCAACAGAGCTCAATATGACCCTGGCCTCTTTTATCACACCATCGGGACCATCGAGGGTAATCCTTGTTGCCACGGCCACAATGGCAATCTCAAGGGATTTTCTGTGACCCAATTTTATATAGTCACCCCCTGTAAAGGGTGGCATTGTATCGACTACGATCCTGCTCAATATCTCATCCGGTCTCATTACGGTTGTACCAGGGCCGGTAAAAAAATCATCAAGGATAACTTCCCTGACGCCCTTCGTACTTTCCAGTTTCACCTTTGCGCCCATTGCAAGAAGCGGCGGCGGCAGGTCAGCGGCAGGTCTGGCGGTAACGATATTGCCCCCTATTGTCGCCCTGTTCCGGATAAGCGGGGAACCAAGAACAGAGGCTGCCCTGGCAAGCGAGGGGAATTTCGTTTTGATAATATCGAACTCCGTCAGCTTTGCCACAATGAGATGAGCCCCGATGGAGATACTTCCGTTTGTCGGTCCTATCTCGGACAACCCTGCAATCTTCGAAATACTTACAAGGTGCCTGGGTGAAATCAGACCCTTTTTCATATTCACCAGGATATCTGTCCCACCGGCGATGATCTTCGGATTGCCACTCTGCTCCGACATGATCTTGCATGCTTCCGACATATCCCTCGGCTCGTAGAAAAGAAATTTTGGTAATATAAGCATCCAATCCTCCTAAGAAATAAAATATTGCCAGACCCGAAACCTGCCTGTCCCGCAAACGCGTACAATCAGGTCGTCCGGGCAAAACAAGCCAGATTATTGTTTAAACAGCTTCACCAATGCATCGGCTAACGCCCGTGCAAAGGCCGTTTCCTCAATGTTTGCGTCAACCTCTATAATCTCGATCTCAGGTTTCACACCCTTTTTTAGTTCATCCACAAATATCCTGTCTTCTTCAGGGTCATACGTTGCGCTCCCGGGTATATCAAAATTGGTCCAGCCCTTTAACGGGATTATCACCCTGACCGGTCCTTTCGACCTGTTCAGTTTCTCCGCAAATACGCCTGCGGCCTTCTTAAGCTCATCCGGCGAAGCCCTGAGCCATGTACGGAACTTATCAAGATCATACTTCTTCCTTGCCCTGTGCTCTTCGGTGTACTTGGACTTCGGTGGAGTAATATAATTTACCCCGCCCGTAGAGATGATCTGCGGTATGCCTACCTTCCCTGCCGCCTCCATGCGGTTCGGTCCGGCATCTTTCATACCGCCGACAAGATGCTCGATCACACCGCCGGGGGCAAGGTCTATCACCCCATCAAAAAATCCCTGTTCGATCATTAATTCCATAGCCCGATCACTGATCCCTGCCGCGGAAAAACCTATTACCTGATATCCTTTCGCCTCGAGCATTTCCCGCACGCTGCTTGCGCATCCTTCTACAGGGCTCAGCATCGTAATGGCAATGGCAGGTTTCTTTTCTTCCGCCTTTTTTGTTTTAATCGGAGAAACATCCGCCATGGCACATATTGCGCAGGCTCCACGCTCTATCACGTTTTTGAGGATATCGCTCATCCCCGATATCTCTATCACTGAATGCATCAGTGATATATCGCCTATATCGATATATCTCGTTGACATACCGGGTAATGCGGCTGTTGCGGATATCATCAGTTTGGGAACCCCGAAGGGAAGGACCCTCATCACGTCCGTGGCCATTAAAGAACCTGTGGAGCCACCTATCCCGATGATCCCGTCAAGTTTCCCTTCCTTCCACATGTTCAGTGCCATGATCTGCGCGCCCTTTGTCATGACAGCGGTATTCTTCACCCTTTCTCCCGACGCAAGGATCTCTTCAAAACTGCTTCCACCTGCCTTCGCTACGTCCTGCGGCGGGATGTCAGCCTTCGCGCCTTCCGGTTGCCTCATCGATATATCGAGGATTACCGGCGCTTTGCCGAGTCCCTTTATCACATCCCTTAAATACAATGTCTCTACCCCCTTTGTATCGAGGGTAGAGACTATCAGTATCGTCTTCATCATTATCCTCCGGCCACCTTCTTCTCGATATCAGACTTCAGCACCTTCTTGTCGACCTTGCCGGAATCCCCTACAGTTGGAAGGGCATCCATGACCTCAAGCCGCTCAGGGAGCTTGAAAGCCGCAAGCTTCTTCTCCTTCAGAAAAGAAACCATCTCTTCTTTGGTGAAGGTCTGACCGGATTTTAAAACCACATAAGCACAGGCGCGTTCTCCCATCTCCTTATCAGGATACCCGACAATCGCGACGTTTGCAACCTTCGGGTGTTCGTTCAGGATACCTTCGATCTCAGCAGGGTAGATATTCTGCCCGCCCCTGATGATCATATCCTTTGCCCTTCCCATGATCCAGAGGCAGCTATCTTCTGATTTCACGATGTCGCCTGTTGTTGTCCACCCATCTTTATCAAACACAGGTGCTGTCGATTCGGGGTCACGGTAATATCCGGCAGGGGCATGGGGTCCCCTGAACCACAACTGACCGGGGTTCCCTTCCGGGACATCTTTTCCGTTGTCGTCAAGCAGCCTGACCTTGTTGCCGGGGAGCATCCTTCCAACAGTTCTTCTCCTTATCTCTCCCGGATCATCTATTCTACAGCCTGAGACAGAACCGACATCCTGGGTCCCGAGGTCACTTGTAATGATCGCCTTATATCTCTTTTCAGCCTCCTCCGCGACCTGCGGCGGGAGATAACCACCGGCAGACCGTATGAACCTGAGCGAGCTGAGATCATATTTTGTCTCATCCGCCTCAAGCATCCTCACCAGATGGGTGGGGACAACGCCTATAGCGGTTACCTTTTCTTTTGCTATCAGGGCAAGTGCGCCTTCGGGGTCAAATTCCTCCATAAGAACGGTCTTTGCACCGGCAAGGGGTGCTGCGAAGTACGTAAGGGTCCCTGCGGCGCCGCCCGCGTGCGGCGCAATGGCCATGGTAATATCATCCTTTGTGAGCTGCCAGATATCGATCCTCGCCTTTGATGTACACACCCTTGATGAGATGGGCCACTCTACGAGCTTCGGAAGGCCTGTCGTCCCCGTTGTGCTCGTCAGGAGACCTATATCATTGGTGGCGCTGAATCGCCGTTCATCGAGGAGCTTCAGCTCCGATTCATTAATCTTTTGATTGGCCAGTTTTATAAGCGAAAAGGTCCCTTCAGGGGCGCCATCCGGAACATCTTCATCGAAAAGGAAGAAATATTTAAGGTTTTTGGATTTGCCCACAAGCCCTTTGTACATCTCGAGGTAATTGAATTTTCTGTAGATCTGCGGGATACAGACCGCTGACGCCTCAGTCCTCTCAAGCATGTACTCCAGCTCTTTCTCCCTCAGATAAGGATACACGGTAAGGGAGATAAGACCTGCCCTTTCGCTTGCAACACGGGCGAGAAAACCGTAAACACTGTTAGGCGCCTGGATGATCACGCGCGCGTCTTT
>JAQTNJ010000295.1 GCA_028713955.1 Syntrophorhabdaceae bacterium | reverse complement strand
TGTACGGGGTAAGTTCTCCCAAGGCCGATGTAGTAAGATTGCTGATAGAAAAGGGGGCGAACCTCAATGTGACTGACAAGCTCGGCCTTAATACGGCATTAAGCCTGGCGCAATTTTTTGCAAAAGGGAAGAGCTTCGGGCCGCAGAAGCAAAAAGAGATTGAAGAGATTGTGCGAATGCTTGAAAGGGCAGGAGCAAAGCTGCCCGTGGGGTATGTAAAATGAAGCAGATTATTCGATGTCTTGTTCTGGCTTTGGAGTTGTGTCTGATTACGGTGTTTGTCGTCTCGGCCGGCGAACTTGAAAATAAGCTCATGGACGAGGCCATAAATAATCAGGCCAATGCCGTACGCACCCTGATCGAAAAGGGTGCCAACGTAAACGCAAAAGACAGTGATGGCTACACAGCTCTGCTTTGGGCGGCTTACTACGGCAATACCGACGTCGTCCGCGCATTGATCGAGAAGGGGGCGGATGTCAATGCACAAAACAAAAGAAAACAGACCCCTCTTCATCTGGCAGCCGACAAGGGCCATACCAACACGGCAAGGCTCCTTGTGGAAAAAGGCGCGGATGTCAACGCTAAAGACACGTTCGGCGATACCCCGGCTATTACTGCCGACAAACAAAACCATCCGCAGACTGCAGCAATAATCCGCAGTCAGGGCGGCGGTTCTGCCCGCCAGGACTTCGATGCCCTTATAAAGAGCGGCAGCCGGAATCTCGAGACAATCGTCCGCATGGCACGTTCCCTCAAGCCGCCGCCAACGGTACCGCAGGCAGCCAGGGACGAGATGACAAAAGGTATGGCCGCCTTCAAGTTTGCGAAGCGTCCGGAGGATTTTGCCGCAGCGGAAGAGCACTTCGACAGGGCTTCCCGTCTGGCGCCATGGCTCCCCGAGCCCTACTTCAACCTGGCGCTTGCGCAGGAAAAGGGCGCCTATGCACGGGGACAACAGCGGAAGTTCCACGATGCGCTACAAAGTCTCGAAAAATACCTCATTGCCGTCTCTGATCCCAAAGACATCCAGGCAGGCAAGCAAAAGATGGCGGAACTGGACATACAGATCAAACGCTACGATGACTACGCGAGCGAGGTCAACGCGGGCGTGACAGCATACAAAAAAGGGCCGGGCGGATATACTGAGGCCATCAGGCACTGGAGAAAAGCAGTCGAGATATACCCCGACCATCCCGAGGCCGACCGGGCCTATTTTAACATTGGCGAGGTCTACATGTACCAGGGGGATCTGGATGGGGCGTACAAGAATATGCAGAAGGCCTTTGATCTGATGCCGGACCCCTCCGAATCCGACCGACCGGGACGATACACCAATATGGGCGTAGTCCTGGAGCGTCGCGGCGACCGGGCCAGGGCCTGCATATACTACAGGAAGGGTTGCAACAACGGCTCGAAGGTAAGCTGCGGCAACATGTCGAATTGTCCGTAGAGATGAGCGCCCCGAAATTTCTATCATTTGAATTTCATGCCCGTTATTTCCCCGGCATGTTGCTGAGCCGTCTGCGTCCCGGCGGGAGGTCGGCAACGGGCTTTCCCTCAACGATGGAACACCATATCGTCCTCGCCGTCTGTATCATCCTTCTCGCTTTCGGAGTTCCCGTCGCAGTGTCCGGCGGTTCTATCGTCGGCTGGATCGCAGGCGGCATCGGCGCTGCGGGAACAGTCGCCCTGGTCATCAACAGCGTACTGTCGCGCAGGGGAGAGCCGCCCTCGTATGATGATTTCCTTGCGGGTATATTTTTCTTTTTCGTCTTTCTGGGAATATCCTGCGGCGTCTTCGTCGGCACGCTTCAGCACTCACTCTTTCTGGGCCTGATGACAGGCCTTGCAGGATTTATCGCCGGATATCTGATCGGCATCCTGGCCGGTCTCTGGCTCCAGTATCTCGGCTGGCTCTCCGTTACTATGAACGGCCTGGCGGGCATCGCAGTACTGGGAATGCTCGTCGTGGACCTGGTGCTTTTGTCAGGGGCCTTATTTTGATAACAAAGGATTTCAACAATAAAAAGATCTGCAGGAGGAATAAACAATGAAAAAGATCTGTCCGACAACATTGTTGGTATTCATGCTCATACTTGTGTGCATGTCTGCTTCTCACGCCCAGTCCCCTCAGCAGACCCTCACGCAGTACCTCTCCGACCTCCAGAAGAATCCCAACGACTATGCCCTGCGCGAGAAGATCATCAAACACGTGCAGACGATGAGGCCGGCGCCTGCGATACCGGAAGCGGCCGAGAGGTATATGGCACGCGGTGCGGCGGCAGTGAAAGGAGCAAAGGACACAAACGATTTCAAGGACGCTGTACGGGAGCTCGAAAAGGCAACTCTGGCAGCGCCCTGGCTCGCAAACGCCTATTACAATCTTGGCTTCGCACAGGACAAGGCGGGTCTTTATGCGGATGCGATAAAGAACCTCAGGCTCTATCTTCTTGCGGCCCCGAACGCTGCTGATGCGAAGAAGGTGAAGGAACTGATCTACGAAATCGAATACCGCCAGGAAAAGGCGGCAAAAACGGAAATAAGAGCCAAAGCCGAGGAAAAGAAAAAAGGATTAAGAGATCTGGTTGGAAACTGGTACAGAAAAGAACCTTACGACCATGCCCGCGAAAAGTATGCAAACTATGCCCATTACAGGGGCGAAATGAGGGGAGGAGAACTGTTCCTCATATACGTGATCGATGTGCCTTATTGGGATTGGCGCAAAGGGGAGGAGAGGGTCTTCTTTATCGCGAATAGGTTGCAAGGCAACACGCTGGTTGGCAGATTTCCGGGAGGCCATGAACCGGGAACCTACGAAATCACCGTCAGCCGGGATTTTAATGATTGGGAATTCTACTACAAGGACCAAGACGTGACCGGCAGACAGACGTATACACGGAGGTGAGCGTTTTTCTCTTGAATTCCATGTCGCGAATCATATGCCTTTAGCCACAGGCTTTGCGTGAACGTGTGCATGTCCAGCTTCGCTGGAGTTCGGGGTGAGGCGCCTATGGCGCAGTGAACAGTTCGGGGCGAACAGGTCATATGATAAAGGTGTAGTGTAGTATGAGCTGCCTTTGTAGCTATCAGCAATCAGCTGTCAGACCTATTCCTTATTGTCATTGCGAGCGAAGCGCGGCAATCTCATACAATAGGACGGATCGCTGGGAAAGGGTATTCAAATAGCCATCGATTCCTTCATTCATCTTTTAATGGTTTGAATAAACGCCTGCAACATAGTAGAGTAAACAACAAAAGGTTCAAGGCAATTCACTATGAAGATTACTATTCGTCTTATCGTTTCTCTTGTTTTTGTCGTTGCGCTGGTAGCTATCATCTTTTCATTTTACCAGGTAAGGGTAGAACATGGGAGACTTGTTAACGATCTGGAAAGAAGAACCGTCTTATTAGCTGAAAGCCTCCAGGAATCAGTAAAACCCCTTTCGCAGTCAAAATCTTTTGTCAAATTAAACCGCTTTGTGGAGCGATTCGGAAATCGTG
>JAQTNJ010000294.1 GCA_028713955.1 Syntrophorhabdaceae bacterium | reverse complement strand
ACGGCGGGCTTGTTGTATGCAAGGCCAACGATCATGTTGGCTGATTTTCTCCCTATCCCTTTCACTGTGGCAAAGGCGTCGATATCGTCCGGGACTTCTCCCTTGAACCTCTGCGCGAGCTCGCCCGCGATGTTCTTGATGCTCTTCGCCTTATTCCTGTAAAAACCCGTTGGTCTGATGTCTTCTTCCAGTTCTTCTGTCGCCGCATCGATGTAATCCTGCAAGGACCTGTATTTCCTGAAAAGCTGCTCAGTCACTTTATTCACCCGTTCATCGGTGCACTGCGCGGAAAGAACAACGGCCACGACAAGCTCAAGGGGGCTGGAGAAGTTCAGCTCACACCTCGGCTGACCGTGCATGTTCTTAAGCCTACCGATGATCGAGTCAATATCTTTTTTCATCTGTTGTTGTTGGGTTACAGAATATATTCCTTTATACCACTTACACCCCTCGTATTCAATGAGAAAATCAAAGCTGTTAACTATTGGAAATAACATAAGAATAACAAATATAAGCCTTTTTATTTGCATTCTCATTGCCTTTTGGCCGGTACTGTATAATAATTACAAAAAAACAGGTTGGTTTATTCAATTGTTTGGCCGATAAAACATAAAGATACATTACTTGCGGACAGGATGATATGTCATCAAAAAGGTATCCCGTCATATTATTGATAATAATATTGGCCTTTTGGGCCTGGTCGGGAATTGAGCCGCATGACACCCGCCTTACCTGGGTTTTGGAAACCTTCCCGTTCATGATCGCCTTACCGGTCATGCTGCTTACATACAGGAGGTTTCCGCTGAGCAATCTGACCTATGCTATCATCTCGATCCACGCCATGATCCTGATGTTGGGCGGCCACTACTCTTACGCCAAGGTACCGCTGGGTTTCTGGATGGAGGATTGGTTTGGCTGGACCCGCAATAATTACGACAAGATCGGACATTTCATACAGGGTTTCGGCCCGGCGATATATACACGCGAAATTGTATTACGAACATCGCCGCTCGGACGGGGCAAGTGGCTTGGTTTTATATCCGTCGCCGTTCCCCTGGCCTTTTCGGCATTATACGAGATCATTGAATGGCTGGCTTCCCTTTCAAATCCGACCGACACTGAAGCCTTCCTCGGGACACAGGGTTACATCTGGGACACGCAAAGCGACATGTTCTGGTGTCTGATAGGCTCGATCGCCGCGCTCATCCTGCTTACGAGATTGCACAATAGATACCTTCTGAAAATCGGCGTGCGCTGATCCTCATGGAGAATCTCTTTTCCTGCCAAATCGCTGCATCAAAAAAGGAGGAGACATTAAATGGAAAACATAGTGACTGAAGAGACTGAAAAGTCGGCAAAAACTCTCACCACGGTTATCTACGCGCTGTATGCAGCATCGTATTTCATCGGCATAACAGCCATCGTTGCGATCGTGATGAACTACGTCAAGAAGGATGACGTGGCAGGGACGTTTCTGGAAAGTCACTTCCGATGGCAGATCAGAACCTTCTGGTTTGGCCTGCTTTGGGGTGCGCTGGGGGGAATAACAGTGTTAATCGTTATCGGTTGGCCTGTGCTCATTGCCGACGGCATCTGGATCATTTACCGCATCATCAAGGGTTGGCTGCGTCTCAATGACAATAAGCCCATGTATGTCGCATAACTTTGCCGTCGTGGGCATCATTTTAGTTTACTTTAGAGAAAAGTTATAGGAGACAGACCTGCATGATCAATAGACGCGATTTACTAAAGGCATTCTGTGCGCTTCCTCTTCTTGCCTTACTGCCAGGGGTTGGGAATGCTCAGAATATCGTCGATTTTCCGCAATTGAAAACAGGGTATGCACATCGCTTGAAGAAGATCCTGGCCGCCGGCGGGCTGCCTTATATCGATATAGAAAGTTCATGCAATTCCACGAAGCTGGATGTTGATTACGTTGCAAAAAACATGGATCGCCTTAATATAGGGCTGATGGCGCTTTCCGCAGACATCGGCGAGGGGCAGTTTAAAAAAGGGGTACGGTTTGACAACCTGTCAGAAAAACTGCTCGCCGGTTATCCGGACCGCTTCATACCTGTTGGAAACGGCGGACAACCCCCGGTCCTGACGGAGGCTCCGGAGGAATTTTTAGATGTTCAGGAGGCCGCCGTCCAAAAGAAACAGATGATGCTTCTGGGCGAATTCGAATTCCGCCACTACCCTTCGCCCAGGCAGGTAAAGCGCGGCGAGTTAAAACGCGACGTCAACATTCCAATCGACGGCCCGATCGGGCACCGGGTGTTCAGTCTGAGCGAACAAACCGGAATGCCGTTCCAGATCCACTATGAGATAGAGAATGAACTGCTCGCGCCGCTTGAATCAATGCTGCAACGATATCCTAAGGCCAGGGTAATCTGGTGCCATTTGGCCCAGATACGCTATATCGAACGCGCTTCCCGCTATACGCCCGCATATGTCGATGCCTTGATCAAGCGTTTCCCGAATCTGTATTTCGATACCGCATTTGGAGACGCGGGTTCGATATACCCCATTAGCAACCAGCGGCATTCGCGTGTGTGGGCAGACGATGGCGGCCTTAAGGTTGAATGGCGCGATCTTATCGTCGCCCATCCGAAGCGATTTTTATCAGCCCTGGACCTGGGCGGAGACCGCCTTAACCGGATCGCTGAATACGACTATAGACACAGGAGTTTTTTAAAGCACCTGCCGGCTGAAACGCGACATCAAGTAGCATACCGCAGCGCGTGGTCATTACTGTTTGGCGAAGATTTTGGCTGAGGGATTAACGGACCATTGAACGAGGAGGGATAATGGATAGTTGCACAAATGATGAAAGGTTTGTTTCCGCCATCAACGAACTGTTCAACGAGAAGATCCCTTTCAACAGGGTGCTCGGCCTTAAGGTTGAATCGATAAGCTATGAGCGCGTGAGGGTCTCATTTCAAATGCGTAATGAATTGATGGGACACTACAAGCGGGGGATGTTGCATGGAGGGGCTATATCGTCGGTCATCGATGTTACAGGCGGCCTGGCCGCGTTTATGGGCGTTCAGCAAAAGATACCGAGCGAGATCCTGGAGACAAGACTTGAGAGGTTCGGGAGGGTAAGCACCATTGATCTGCGTGTTGATTTTTTGCGTCCGGGCATCGGCAGGTGGTTTGTCGCCACGGCCTATACGTTGAGAACGGGAAACAAGGTTGCCGTTACAAGGATTGAGCTGAATAACGATCAGGACGATCTGATTGCTGTTGGTACCGGCTCATACATCGTGGCATAAAGGACGAGGGAGGAAATGACGAGAAGAATCAGGCTGAGGTTAAGGTTGAGGTTGAGTAAAACCTGGGTTTGCTTAACCTTAGCCTTAACCTGCTTTTTTGCTGCTCGATGCTGGATGCTGGAGAAGACCACGTGAGGCTTAAGTCGCAAGGGGTTAGTCGTAAAGGGTCGAACCCCTTACGCCCACGACTTACGGATTCTATCGTCTTTATCCCTGATACATCATGGGTATGACTTTGGAGGTGA
>JAQTNJ010000293.1 GCA_028713955.1 Syntrophorhabdaceae bacterium | reverse complement strand
TCAGGTTCGCCGGAACAGCGACATAATCATCATGGGATATCTCCTGGAGGACAGGTCCTATCTTTGCCATATCTGCGCCGATGAGGGCGACCATCCCTCCCTTCCCTTTCGGACATGCCTCTTCCATCAGAAGACCTCTCTTCCTTGTCATCCGCAGGGCATCTTCAAAGGCAAAGAAACCGCTTGCGCAAAGCGCCGTATATTCTCCGAGACTGTGTCCCGCAAGGAGGTACGGTGATATGCCCGTGGCCTTCCTGAGGGTCTGCCAGACGACATAGCTGTTGAGAAGGAGCGCTGGCTGTGTATTATATGTCTGTCTTAATTCATCTTCCGGTCCGTTGAAACAGAGTTCCGTTATGGGGAAACCGAGGGTTTTGTCCGCAATGGTGAAATATTCCCTCACATCTTCAAAGGTATCATATAATCCTTTCCCCATCCCGACATACTGTGAACCCTGGCCCGGGAAAACAACACCTGTTTTTTTCATCTATATCCCCTGCCTGTAACGCATCGTTTATATTACGACCTTCTCTTCGAGGCAGCTTCCTTAATAAGTTCAAGGGCAATTACATTCCTCTGGATCTGGTTTGTGCCTTCATAGATCTGCAATATCTTTGCGTCTCTCATCATCTTTTCCACAGGATATTCCTTCATGTACCCGTATCCGCCAAAAACCTGCAGGGCATCGACGACCACTTTCATCGCTACATCGCTCGGGAACACCTTGCTCATAGCAGAGACCTTCGAGAAATCCCTCGGGTTACTGTCGATATATCTCGCTACAGCATAGACGAGAGCCCGCGCGGCTTCAACCTGTGTCGCCATATCCGCAAGCATATGTTGTATTGCCTGGAAAGAGATGATCTTTTTCTCGAACTGTTCCCTTTCCCGGGCATAGTGTACCGCTGCATCGAGGGCGCTCCGGGCAACCCCCACCGCCTGAGCACCTATGCCGGGTCTTGTCCTGTCAAAGGTCCTCATGGCAAGGATGAACCCCATCCCCTCTCTACCTATAACATTTTCAGCAGGAACTTTGCAATCCTGAAATACCAGTTCCCTTGTGGCAGAGGCCCGTATGCCAAGTTTGTTCTCCTTTTTCCCAAAGGAAAAACCCTCCATGCCCTTTTCCACGATAAAGGCCGTTGCTCCTCTTCCGCCTTTTTTCCTGTCCGTCATGGCTATGACAGTATAGATCTCCGCCTCACCGCCATTTGTTATCCACTGCTTGGTACCGTTCAGGATGTAATCATTGCCGGCCTTTGTTGCCTCGGTCCTTATGCCCTGGGCATCACTCCCGGCATTTGCCTCTGTCAATGCAAAAGCGCCGAGTCTTTTACCGCTCGCTATCTCGGCCAGGTATTTCTTTTTCTGCGCCTCTGAACCACCAAGTAAAATAGGGTACGCACCCAGGAGGCTCGCAGCATAGCTCACAGAGACACCAAGGCAGGCCGTGCTCAGCTCTTCCACAACGACACAGTTTTCAAAGGTGCCGCCGCCCATTCCGCCGTACTCTTCAGGGATACTGACACCAAAGAGCCCTGTTTCGGCGCATGTCTTCATGATGTCCCAGGGGAATGTCCCTGTTTCATCAAGCTCAGCCCTTACGGGGACCACTTTTTCCTCAGCGATCCTCCTGGCCAGCGCCCGGATATTCTTTTGCTCCTCTGTCAGAAAATAATCCATATCCTCCCTCACCTTTATCCTCCGTATTGGTCAGTAACCTTCCACAGTGTCTCTTTAATCGATTCGTTCAGCCCGTTCTCCACGAACTTCTTTGCAAGGAGAACGGCATTCCGTATAGCCTTTTCGTCCGATTTGCCGTGGCATATAATACACACCCCGTCAACACCCAAAAGCGGGGCGCCGCCGTATTCAGAAGGGTCCATCCTCCTCTTGAGCTCATCAAATACGTCTTTCATAAGAAGGTAGCCCATCCTTGCCTTCATATTTTTTTTTATGGCATCGCTGAAGAAGGCCATCAGTGATTCTGCTACCCCTTCAGTAATCTTCAGTGCAACATTCCCCACAAAACCATCACTTACCACAACGTCTGCCCTGCCGTTATGCATGTCAGTGCCTTCGACGTATCCGATATAGTTGAGGTCCAGGCCCTTGATCAGCGCGTGTGCCTCTCTCGTCAGCTCATTCCCTTTGTTCTCTTCCTCACCATTGCTTAAAAGGCCGATCGTCGGTTTCTCTACCCCGAGAACGCAACGCGCGAAGGCGTCTCCCATCACGGCAAATTGAGCAAGATGAACAGGCTTGCAGTCAACGTTTCCGCCGGCGTCCAGAAGGATCGATAAGCTGTTTTTCATATTCGGATGCAGTGTAGCAATGGCCGGCCGGTCCACATACCCTATCCTTCCAAGGGTAAAGATCGCAAAGGCCATTGCGGCGCCGGAATTGCCAGCGGTAACTGCCGCCTGCACCTTTCCTGACTTCAAAAGCTCAAGTGCCTTATTGATCGAAGATTCTCTTTTTTTTCTCAGGGCTGATGATGGTGATTCCTTCATCTCCACGTAAACCGGCGTGTGAACCACCTCGATGCCGTTCGAACCCTTTAACAGCGGTTTTATTGCATTCTCATCCCCGACAAGAACGATCTCCGCAATATTATCCCTTGCTACAGACTCCGCACCTCTGACAACTACAGCGGGTGCATAGTCTCCCCCCATTCCATCCACCGCTATCTTTATCATTCCGTTAGAGTTCCTCAACGTCTAAAAACTTTTTGCCCTTGTATGTACCGCATTTGGGGCAAACAATGTGAGGCAGTTTGGGTTCTTTACAGTTCGGGCAGAGCACTACATTGACAGGTTGTGCTTTGTAGTGTGTCCTTCTCTTATCTCTTTTTGTCTTTGACGTCTTCCTTTTTGGAACAGCCATATATGTCTCCTCGTTAGTTTAAAAAAGATTTCAGTTTTTCGCCCAGCAGCGTCTGGGTGGCAGTATCACACTGACAGTCTTCAACATTTTTATTCCTGCCGCAAACCGGGCAGAGGCCCTTGCAGTCTTCTGCACAGACCGGCCTGATGGGCACATTCAGCAATACTTCCTCATAGATAAACGGATCGAGGTCGATCTCGTCTCCTTCATAATAATAGACGTCCATGTCGTCAAGCCTCAGTTCGGCCTCGGATGCCCGCGGGGTTTGTGTCCGGGGGGTCAGCTTAATGTCCAGAAAGGCTCTGAGATCAAGGGTGAAATCATCGAGGCATCTGGAACATGTTATTGACATGGTACACCCCACAGGCCCCTGAACAGTCACGAGGTTATCGAACTTCCTGATCGTCAGCTCATAGGTGACCGGCGTAATGACCCGAGTGCTCTTGTCTTCTACCTCAGTAAACCGGGATGCTTCCATGGAACCTCTTGCTATGAACGTATCGTCTATTTCCGAAAGTCTTATGACCAAAACTGCCCTCTTTTTGGGTGTGATAATATAATGGCTTGATGTTTCATTGTCAAGCAAATTAACCTGTTGTAACTTATGAGAACTATAGGTCCAATATGTCCTATAAGACC
>JAQTNJ010000292.1 GCA_028713955.1 Syntrophorhabdaceae bacterium | reverse complement strand
CCATGTCCTCAAGGGCTTTGCCACAGCCCATGGTGACCGAGGTCAACGGATCATCGGCAACGGTAACCATAATTCCTGTTTCGTTCTCGATCCTCTGGGCAAGCCCCTTCAGGAGCGCTCCTCCTCCTGTTAAAACAATTCCGGCTTCATTGAGGTCAGCGATAAATTCCGCCGGCAACTTCTCCAGCGCCCTGTGGACGGCATCGATGATTGCTGCCACGGGCTCCCCGATTGCCTCTCTGACATCCTCTTTTGAAAGTTTGATCGTTTTAGGTATGCTGGTGAGAAGGTCTTTTCCGACAATGTTTATGGAGTCGCTCAACGAATCGATGGGAAATGCCGATGCCCCTTCGATCTTTATCTTTTCTGCAGCGATCACCCCGATGGCCAACTGGAGCTTTTTCTGAAGATACCTGACGATCGCTTCATCGAGTTCATCCCCGGCAACTCTTAATGATTCACTGTATGCAACGGCCGATAGGCTGATAATCGCAACCTCTGTGGTGCCGCCGCCGATATCGATGATCATGTTCCCTTTCGGGAGCTCAATGGGCATTCCTGCTCCTATGGCTGCGGCCATCGGTTCTTCTATAAGGTAAACATCCCTGATCCCAACCTGGAAACAGGCGTCTATGACAGCCTTCTTCTCGACCTGCGTAATGCCTGAGGGGACTCCCACAACCATCTTCGGTTTCGAGATCTTTCGCTCGGTGCTGACTGCCTTCAAAAAGTATTTGATCATTGCCTTCGCAACCTCAAAATCCGCAATGACACCATCTTTCAAGGGCCGTATCGCACTGATATTGGGAGGTGTCCTTCCGATATATTCCTTCGCCTCTTTACCCACCGCGATAACCTTGCCGGAGTTGTTATCAATGGCAACAACCGAGGGTTGATTCAGGATGATACCCTCTCCCTTCATGTATATGAGGGTGTTCGCCGTACCGAGGTCCATAGCAAGATGGGTATTAAGCATACCAAACAATTTTCTTAAAAAACTCATTACCACCCTCCTTAATTATTTATTCAATAATCTTTCTATGCTTCTTTTCATCTGCCTTCTCAAAAAGTTCCCAGAGGTCCTTGCTGTCTTCGGGGAACAGGCACATACCGCATTCAATGAGATCACCCCTGTCAAAGACCCGCTCCTCCGACAGGATCTTTTGCGCAGTATATTGTATAAGTTTTATCATATTTCGCGTCTCAACCATATCATTTCCTTTCACCGCGATATAAAAACGGCTGCCGCCTTTCCGTGAGATGTGGGCCTGCGCCCCCGCAGAATACCGGATGACCTGGAAGAGCCGCTTCAGGAGGTTATGCGTAAACTCATACCCCATCCTCCTGTTGTATGTTTTTATATGCAGGACCTTCACTGTTAAGAGCGAAAATTTTTCATTCTTTTTTATCATCTTATCGACAATGCCAAGGAACGAGGAGAACTGGATGGCCCCTGTTACCGGTTCGAAATCCTTCAACCTGTTGATATGCTCCTTCATCCAGTGCGATGAATAATAGAGTGATAAGAACGTTGAAACATTCCTCAGGACGCCGATAAACTGCTCCTTCAGTTTCACATCGATGAGCGAGACAAACCCCAGGACACCGAGGATCATATCGTCTGTCGCGAGAGGGAAACCGAAAAACTGCCGTGCCTTGATCGGCTCATTGAAAAAGAAGAGAGGTTTTTCCCTCAGGTAGCCGCTGTTATAGGGAAGCAGGAGTTCCCTACCCCCTTCCATCACCATCGATGCGATGCTGGCACCCGGCTGGCAGTCCCTTTTTAGTTCATCGGGCCGTTCCACACCGTAGACATCGGTGATGGATAACCTTCCGTTCTTTTCCACACCGATGAAACAAAAATCACCACCCGAGAGGCTTAAAACCTCCTTCAGTATCTCGTCGACGGAGATCTTTCCCAGGTTGAGTTCATTAAAGAGCCCCATGATCCGTTTCTCCGCATAGAAATCTTCAATGGCCTCCTCAACATCACGCGCCTTGTTGATCCTTTCTATCTCCTCATGGATAACAGAGACAAAGAAACCGAGGATCTTTTTTTCCCTGTCTGTAAAAACATACTTCTTCTTGCTGTCCACTATGATCACAGCGTCGGCATCCACGGGAAATCCCATGAAGGACTTGATCCCCTCTGAGGCACCGTAATACCCGAGCGTATCTTCATCTTTGTCGAAATTTGGTATGATCAGCGGCTCATTGTGCTTGATGACCCAACCGGGGAGCGTGCCTTCTATGGGAATGCTTCTGTCCTTGTCAAAACTTTTCGCGAAGGTAACCGATGAAAGGCAGTTCAGCCGGTCGTTGTCTCTCACATAGAGGGCAACGGTAAACGCCTCGTAGACATTGAAGAGGAGCTGTGAGATACCGTCTATCATGCTCATGAGATTATGTCATTCCCCTTTCCCTGAAGTCAATCGCATATCAACCATACTGATCAAACTCCACAGCGTATTCTGTTCCGAACTTATCAAGGAGCCAGCAGAAGCTGCACTTATCGCTGAATGTCGGATAGCCGCATTGAAGACAGTAACGGCTTTCCCTGCCGTCTTCCTTTTCGTCTTCCTTTTCGTCTCCTTTTTCCTTTACCATTTTGAGGTAGCCTTTCACAAACATTATTTTTGTGCCCGGCGATGTTTCCTCGATGTGATTCAGGATGCCTTTATAGGTGAGGGTCTTGGCCCCCTCGGAAAAAGGGCATTCTTCATAGATGTAATCAATGCCCTTCATGATCGCATAGGCTGCGATCTCCCGCTCGGAACATAAAAAAAACGGTTTTATCTTTTTTACAAGATGCTCTCCCCTGCCCTCAAGGACAACATTTTTCTTCCAGAGATACTCCTTTTTCCAGTAGAGGACATTCCCGAAAAGCGCCGAGGCCTCGTCGTCGAGATTATGACCTGTCGCAAGGACCGTGTACCCTTTGTCAATACATATCCTGTTCATGATGTACCGCTTTATGGTCCCGCAGGCAGAGCATGCCGGTCTCCTGATAACCTTTGCGATACTATCGATCCCTTTACGCAGCGCCTTGTGTACATTGAAGATATAGACCTTTCTCTGAAGCTTGTCAGCCATCTGTCTGATCTTCTCGAGTGACCGCCCGGAATAGCCTTCAATACCGAGGTCAATATAGATCCCGTCAGAGACATACCCGAGTTTATTCATCATATACCACAAAGACAGGCTGTCCTTGCCACCCGAGACTGCAACGATCGGTTTATCGGTTTCGTCGATGAGGTGGTATTTCCCGATGGTGGTAGAGGCCCTCTTTTCCAGAAAGGCGATAAAGTCCTCTTCGCAGAGGGCGGTTTTATACGACCGAAGATTGATATTTGCCGGTTTTCCGCAGACCCTGCATTTCATCCGCCCGATACGACCCTTATCAATTTTACCTCGTCATCCCTGTCTATCCTGTAGTCTTCGGTAACAAGCCTGTTGTTGACAACGACGAGGTGTGCCTCCCTGCTTAATGAAAGCTGCTCCAGCAGCTTCGAAGCCAGCATCGGTTTTTC
>JAQTNJ010000291.1 GCA_028713955.1 Syntrophorhabdaceae bacterium | reverse complement strand
GTCAACACCGCCCCATCCCATCCGGAAAACCTGTGTATGCCGCCCATCTCCCGTATCAGTTGGTCGCCGGGGCGGAGATAGAGGTGGTAGGCATTTGCGAGGATCATCTTCGCGCCTACCTCATGTAAGTCCCTGTGCGTCGAAGCCTTGACAATCCCCTGGGTACCCACAGGCATGAAAACGGGTGTCTCTACATCGCCATGGGCTGTCCTGAGTAGACCTCGCCTCGCGCTTCCTTCTTCTTTTATAATATCAATGGTTCCCATTAGCTCATAGCTCACAACTGTCATCAAAATCAAAGTAGGCAGTAAGCAGTAAGCACTAAAAGCCTTTGCTGCCTACTCCATACTGCTTACTGAGTTTTTGCCGTTGCTATCACCTCTTACCTATCACCTTTCCGCATCTTCGCATTTACACATTTCCGCATCTTCCCATTTCCGCATTCACACAATCATCATCGAATCGCCGTAACTGTAAAACCTGTAACCCTTCTCTATAGCCTCCTGGTAGCACCTCATCAGGGGCTCGCGCCCGGCAAAGGCAGATGCAAGGAGCAGGGGCGTTGACCGTGGAAGATGGAAATTGGTTATCAGGACATCAACAAACCTGAACTGGTATCCAGGGTATATGAAAAGCTCCGTCCGGCCCGCGAGGGGCGTGTTGCCGTTCCCCGGACATACCGTCTCGATGGTCCTCACCGAGCTTGTCCCGCAGGCCACTATCCTTCTTCCTGATCGTTTCGCCTCTTTGATGTACATCCTTATGTCCTCGCTCACCTGATAATATTCACTGTGCATTGTGTGCGATTCGACGTGAGGCTCCTTTATCAGGAGGAAGGTCCCTGTGCCGATGTGCAGGGTGACCTTTACTATGCGGACACCTTTCTTTTTCAGTTCCCCGAGCAATTCTCCGGAAAAATGAAAACCTGCCGTGGGCGCTGCAATGGACCCGATGTGTTCGGCATACACCGTCTGGTATCTCTCAAAATCAACTGAACCGTTCTCCCCGTTCCGCTTGATATAGTGCGGGAGGGGCATCTTCCCACAGCGCTTCACGATATCGTAGCTTTCCCCGTCATAGTCAAACCGGATAAGCCATCGATTCTCCCTTCTTTCCAGTTTCGCGGGACACTCACCTACGGTAATATCGAGTTCCTCTATCCCTCTCTTTATGCCGTCTGCAAGGCAATACCAACTCGTCCCGTCGATCATCTCAACGAGAAGGATGTCGATCCTGCCACCGGTCTTTTTTGTGCCTTTCAGCCTTGCCGGAAAGACCTTGCTGTCGTTCAGGACAAGGACATCCCCTTCCCTGAGGTATTCTGCAATATCCCTGAAGAGGCGGTGCTCGATCGTCCCTCTCTGCCTGTCAAAGACGAGAAGGCGTGAAGCGACCCTGTCCCCTGCGGGGGACTGGGCGATATATTCCTTCGGCAGGATATAATCAAATTCCCTGACGTTCATGTTGTCTTAATGCCTCTGTCTGAGCAGAAAGGCCTGGAAATAATCCGGCTGGCAGACACCCGCGTCCTTTTGCCCGGTTTCAATCAAGTAAGCCTAATTTTATAACAGATTGTCAATATATAAGCAAATTAAATGGTTACCTTTTACGGCAGTGTTGTTCACGAAAGAAATTTCCGGCATATCCCGATCTGTACGATTACGGGTTCTGTGATTCCTGCGCGAGCCTCATGGCCTTGATCTTCATCAGCCTGCTCGTATTTGACCGTTCCATCTCGTCAAGCTTGCCGGTTATATACTTGATGGTCTCCTGCATGCGGGGGATCATAGTATACTCGAGGGCGTTGACACGGCGCCTGGTCTTCTCGATCTCGCTGCTCATCAACCTTACGGCCTCTTCCAGCTCTGCCATCTTCATGAGCTTCGGCATAAATTCCTTCAGGGAGGTGATCGCCTTGTCAAGCTCCGGAGAGGTATGGATGAATGAGTACATGCCGGCAGCCTCACCGAAAAAGGCCTCGACCTCAGGTATGACTACGCTCATAAGCCGGCGCTTTGTAATGGTCAGCCGGAGCTCCTGTTTCGTGCTTTCGAGGGCATTTTCAGTAATCTGCCGCGATGACGTGATCTCGGCAAGCACGAAAAGCTTAAGCACGCCGGGCAGCTCATTATCCACTGCCAAACGATAAATCTTGTATCTCTTCGCCAGTTCCATAAACTCCTTCATGAG
This sequence comes from Syntrophorhabdaceae bacterium, assembly GCA_028713955.1. Taxonomy (NCBI): domain Bacteria; kingdom Pseudomonadati; phylum Thermodesulfobacteriota; class Syntrophorhabdia; order Syntrophorhabdales; family Syntrophorhabdaceae; species Syntrophorhabdaceae bacterium. Next base: position 1,341 of record JAQTNJ010000291.1, on the reverse strand, counting down.
ACCATCAAGCTTGTCTTTCAGGAGTTTGTGACCGCGCTGGGCAACAACAAGCCTCTTGCGCAATCTTAAAAGTTCCATCCTTGTGGGGTTAACTGCCAGTCTCGCCATTCGTTAATTCTTCGGATAATATTTTTCTAAATACGCATCGCGCACACGTTTGAGCTCGTTCCTGGGGAGCATAGCGAGAAGATCCCAGCCAATCCTGAGGCTCTCCTCTATGGTACGGTTTTCATCCTCGCCCTGACGGACGAACCTATCCTCGAAGGCATCGGCAAACTTGACAAAAAGTATATCCGCTTCGCTCAGAGCTGATTCTCCGAGAACAACCGCAAGCTCCTTCGCATCCTTGCCGCGGGCATACGCAGAATAGAGCTGATTCATTACGTCAGCGTGGTCTTCCCGTGTCTTCCCCGCTCCGATTCCTTTATCTTTCAGACGGGAAAGCGACGGAAGGACATCAACGGGAGGATAAATGCCCTGAGTATGAAGACCCCGGTGGATCATGATCTGACCCTCTGTGATATAACCGGTCAGGTCCGGGATCGGGTGTGTCTTATCATCTTCGGGCATGGTAAGGACCGGGATCTGGGTGATCGAGCCCGTCTTGCCCTTGATACGGCCCGCACGTTCATACAATGTCGACAGGTCGGTGTAAAGGTACCCGGGATAACCCCGTCGACCCGGCACCTCTCTTCGTGCAGCGGAGATCTCGCGCAGGGCCTCACAATAGTTCGTGAGGTCTGTAAGGATGACCAGCACATGCATGTCTTTCTCGAAGGCGAGATACTCGGCAGCGGTGAGTGCCATACGCGGGAGCGCAATCCGTTCGATAGGGGGGTCATCGGCAAGGTTGACAAAAAGTACAGACCGCTCGATGGCGCCGGTGCGCCGGAAATCAGTAACAAAGAACTCCGATTCCTCAAAGGTGATGCCCATGGCAGCAAAAACGACGGCAAATTTTTCTCCGGTCTTAAGAACCTTTGCCTGACGCGCGATCTGGGCTGCCAGGCGGGAGTGAGGCAGACCTGATCCTGAAAAAAGTGGAAGTTTCTGACCGCGTACAAGCGTATTCAAAAGGTCGATGGTCGATACCCCTGTCTGGATAAACTCGTTAGGGTAGTCCCGTGAGAAGGGGTTCATGGGGTTACCGTTCACATTCAGATATTTCTCCGGGATAATTGCAGGGCCATCGTCAGTCGGGCGGCCAAACCCATCGAACACCCTTCCAAGCATGTCGATCGATACACCCAGCTCCATGCCTTTCGCAAGGAACTTTACCCTTATATCCTGGGGAGAAAGACCGCTTGTGCCCTCGAATACCTGCACCATTGCCTTGTCGCC
>JAQTNJ010000290.1 GCA_028713955.1 Syntrophorhabdaceae bacterium | reverse complement strand
AGGCGTCGATGGGTATCTTTTATCCGACGAAGATCATTGCCATTGGCTTGAACTACATTGACCATGCAAAAGAATTGAACATGCCCATTCCTGAATACCCCATCATCTTTATGAAACCCCCGACATCAGTCATCAAAAGCGGGGACTCTATCCTGTATCCCGCACAGAGCAAAGAAGTGCACTATGAAGGGGAGCTTGCCATCGTCATTAAGGACAAGGCAAGATTTGTCAAGCAGGAAGACGCGCATCGCTTCATAGCCGGGTATACCTGCGCCAATGACGTTACGGCACGTGACCTGCAGAGGATCGATGGACAATGGACACGTGCAAAATCATTCGATACATTTTGCCCTCTCGGTCCGAGGGTCGCCTCCGACATCGACCCTCTGAACCTCGATATCGCAACGAGGGTCAACGGGATCACAAAACAGCATTCAAATACAAGGAACATGATCTTCAACGTCTTTTATCTGGTCTCCTATATCTCGGAGATCATGACCCTCCTGCCCGGCGACATCATTATCACGGGAACCCCTCCGGGGGTGGGCCCTGTTGTACCCGGCGACGAGGTAGAGGTAGAGATCGATGGCATCGGGATCCTTAAAAATAAAGTTATTGAGCAGAGAGCGGAGGGCGAAGAGCAGAGGGTGAGAGGATGAGAAGAGCAGAAAGCAGAGTACCACGGAAGGTACAAAGGGAAGAACCGAATGAGGGCATAGGCGTCGGGCTTTCCTGTAGCAAACCGTCGTGAGGCGAGGAAGCTCGGTCTTTTGCGAAGCAAAAGTTCCGAAGCCGAACGCGAGCGAATGTAAGCCGCTGGAGCGTATGAGCGTGTTTGCGAGGAAAGCCCGACGCCTATGCCCATCCTATGAGAAAGGCAGGGCATAGCTCATAGCTGAAAGCTGATAGCTAATTATACAAGGAGCAACACATGGATAACATCACCTTTGAAGACTTTATTAAGACGGATCTGAGGGTGGCAGAGATCAAGGCCTGTGAGGACATCGAAGGGGCCGATAAACTTTACAAGCTCACTATCGACGTGGGTGAAGAGCGCCTCATTGTCGCCGGCATCAAGCAGTATTACACGAAGGAAGAGCTTGTCGGCAAAAAGATCGCCGTTGTGACGAACCTTGAGCCGCGAAAGTTGAGGGGGATCATGTCGCACGGGATGCTCCTTGCAGCATCAAATGAAGACAAGTCATCGGTAGTGCTGCTCACCCTCGACAAGGCGATCCCCAACGGCAGCAAGATATCGTGAAATGCAGCAGACATCAAAGAATCAGGTTAAGGTTAAGGCTAAGGTTAAGCAAAATCTGGTTCTCCTCAACCTCAGCCTTAACCTGCTTCTTCTTGCTGTGAGCTGATGTATGATACATAGCATATTCCTTCTTTTGGCAGGTATTGCCCTTTTCCTCCTGGGCATGCTGAAACTGAGCACACAGATGCAAGGCGTATTCAGCTCCCGCATCCGGGGGTATATACGCTTCTCCGTCAAGAGGCCCTTTTATGGTCTCATCACGGGGCTTTTTACAACCATCATATTTCAGAGCAGTTCGGCGACAACGCTTCTCACCATGGGCCTCGTCAGCGCGGGCCTTATCAGCTTTTACCATTCCCTGGGAATTATCCTCGGCGCTGATATCGGCACGACGCTGACCGTGCAGCTTGTTGTCTGGAAGGTGACCGATGCCTCACCGCTTTTCCTCTTCGGCGGCATCATCCTTTATTTTGCCGGAAAGGGCCGGCTGAAGGTCATCGGCGAGGCCCTTCTTTATTTCGGGACGATATTCTACGGGCTCAGCCTCATCGGCGACGCTTCGACGCCGCTTAAAAACAGCCCCTTCTTCACCCAGTATTTCCTGAAGGCTCAAAACCCCTTTATGGGGCTCCTCATCGGCATTGTCTTCACTTCTATCGTCCAGGCATCCGCGATCCCCATCGGGGTGCTCGTGATCCTCAGCCAGCAGGGACTCGTTTCCATCGACAACGCGATCCCCATCGTCATCGGCGCGAATATCGGCACAACCGCCACGGCGCTCATCGGCAGCATAGCCGGCGATTTAAACGGCAGGAGAACCGCCCTTGCCCATCTTCTCTTCAAATGTTCCGGGGCGCTCGTTTGTCTCGTCTTTCTCTCTCCTTTCCTGTCGATCCTGAAAACCCTTTCATCCAGCATTGCCCAGCAGGTAGCCCTCGGTCATTTTCTTGTCAATGTAATCATAGTATGTCTGTTCATTTTCATCCTCCCACCTTTCTCGAATGTTGTCTGCAGGATCATCCCCGGCGACAAGAAGGTCCTCCCTCTCTGGCCGGAGTTCCTCGATCCCAAATGCCTCGTCCGCCCCGACAACGCCCTTGTCTGTGTGAAAAAAGAACTGAGCCGGGAGATCATGCTGGCCCAGAACATGCTGAAGGAAAGCCTGGATCTCGCCTATGAATACAAAGAGAACAGGCAGCGGAACATCATGTATATGGAACTTGTTATGGACAACCTTCAGGCAGAGATCACGAAGTACCTCTGGGGCATCTCCTGCGGTGAACTCTCACAGCCGCTGACGAAACGGCTCTTTGCCTTTTCTTCCTTCGCCTATGACATAGAACGGATGGGCGACCACTCCGTCAACCTTGCAGAACTGGCCGAACAAAAATACAAGCGCAAGGCCTATTTCACCGAAGCGGCCAAAGAAGAGCTCCGCGACATCGGGACACTTGTCATGGAAAACCTGTCCGATGCGGCGTCACTCATCGGGCACAAGGATCTCATGCTGATACGCGTTGTCGTTGAACGGGAGCGCAGGGTAGACGTTAAGATCAAAAAGGCCATCGAAAGACACCTGGAACGTTTCTACAAAAAGCTATGCGTTGCCGAGGCAGGCCCCATATACGTGGACATGCTCGTCAACCTCGAAAGGATATCGGACCACTGCCGCCTCATCGCCGAGCTGATTAACGGGCTCGACGAAGAATAACAAAGATCTCCCGCAGGGCAGGAGAAAGTGTTCACTACCATAGGTATATGTTTTCGTGCTATAATAGATCGGACATGGAAAAACGGAATGGGTATACGGCATAGCGCAAAGCGCATGGCGCATAGCAAAAAAGTGAGGCATAAGTCGGAAGGCGTGAGGGTGTAACCCAATAAACCCGATAAACTCGATAAACACCATAAACGGGTTTAATCGCTGTCAGCTTATAGCTATCAAACGACAAAGGAGGTAATATTATGGCAGAGGCAGTAATGAAGATAGAAGGCATGAGTTGCCAGCATTGCGTCATGGCAGTCAAGAAGGCACTTGGCGGCGTACCCGGTGTAGTCCAGAGTGACGTACAGATCGGAAGCGCAACCGTGCAGTACGATGACGCAAAGACAAAACAGAAAGACATTGAGGCGGCTATAGAAAAGGCAGGGTATAAAGTAGCAAAATGATGAAAGAAGAGAATTTCGAATTACTAATTTCGAAATTCTAAACAAGCACGAATGTTCCAATGTTCGAAACAATTGAACAAAATAACTATATCATTGCGGGC
>JAQTNJ010000289.1 GCA_028713955.1 Syntrophorhabdaceae bacterium | reverse complement strand
TTGATAATCGCGTTGATAATGGTGGTTTTCCCTGTCCCGGGCCCCCCGGTAATGACCATTATCTTGCTGTTGACAGAGGCCTTTACCGCTGCCAGTTGCCTCCCGGAAAGGGTGATGCCGAGATCGGTCTGCGCCCACGCGGCAATCTCTTCAACGTCGACCAGTTTCAATTGCCTGGGGCAGGCAATGATCTCCTTCATCTTATTCGTTATCCCCACCTCAGAGACATAAAAGGCGGAGAGGTAGACGGGTGCATCGGAAGATGGAAGGAGGGAGGAGGGAGTGGGTTGAAGATCGTCGATGACTATCTTGTTCTGCGCAACAAGGTTTTTAAGTGATGCAGGAATATCCTTCTCTTCTATCTCCAGAATACTGCTGCATTTCTGTACCAGTTCGCCATAGGGGTAATATACATGGCCGTCGTCCGCAAGTCCCTGCAGGACATACAGTATGCCCGCCTCGATCCTCGCCTGGGAATCCTTCGGTATCCCCAGTTTTTCCGCTATCCTGTCGGCAGTTACAAAGCCTATACCGAAGACATCCATGGCAAGTCTGTAAGGATTATCACGAACAACCTGGATGGAATCCCTCCCGTATTGCCGGTAAATCTTGACCGCATAGGCAGGGCTTATGCCGTGGCCCTGGAGAAAGATCATCACATCCCGTATCTCTTTCTGATCCTCCCATGCCTTTCTGATCATCTCTATCCTTTTCTCACCGATGCCGGCGACCTCGTTCAGTCTGTCCGGTACATGATCGATGATGGACAGTGTTTCCACGCCAAAGGCTGAGACCAGCCTCTTTGCCATAACGGGGCCGATGCCCTTTATCATCCCTGAGCCAAGATACCGTTCGATGCCCTTCACGGTTGCCGGGAGGACGGACTCATATGATACTACCATGAACTGCTCACCATACCGGGGATGATTGCTCCAGCGGCCTTTCAGTCTCAGGATCTCTCCCGGTGTAACAGAAAAAACGGTCCCCACCATTGTTACCAGATCTCCCCTTCCCTGTATACGTATCTTCGCCACGGTATAGTTGTTTTCCTCGTTGAAGTAGGTAATCTTTTCGATCTGACCCTGAACCTCAAGAATGTTCTCATCGTTCGGCATAGTTAATAGTATCCAAAATTTAGGAATATTGGAAGCAGAACATCATTCGTGGTGATTTGTTGCGGACGTTTTGGTAGACTGTGAAGGGCACAGAAATGATACGGTATTTTATACAACGGGTTATAGAAAAACATAAAAAGATGATCCTCAATGAAGCTGTTCATATCAACGGCTTCATGAAGCTCCTCATGAAACCGAGGAATGCCGGCACAGGCTGGACAAAAGAGGAAAAGGCGCAGCTCAGGAAACATCTGAAGCGCTTATCCTGCTATGTGCCCGTGCTGATCATTTTTCTTGCCCCATTTGGCTCTCTCCTTATCCCTGTCCTGGCGGAGATCCTTGATCGAAGGAAAAACAAGCGTACGATAATGTAACTTGGGTGTTGTCATTTTTTACTCCATGCGATAATATAAAAACAGGGGGGACATATGAAAATAGGTATACTTATTATTGATGACGAAGACGGAATCAGGCGGTCGTTGGCAAGGCTTCTTAAGGAAGAAGGGTATCTGGTACAGGTAGCAGGCGATGGCGAAGAGGCGCTGGAGATATTCGGAAAAGATCCTTACAACTTTGATATCGTTATCTGTGATCTTATTATGCCCGGAATAGACGGGATCAAGACAATAGAAGAGATCAACAAGATCCATCAGGATATCACAAAGATTATCCTCACGGGCTACGGAACGCTTGAATCATCCATCAAGGCCATAGAAGCAGGGATCGACGGTTTTATTACAAAACCATTTGAGAACAAAGAGCTCAAGTGGAAGATCAAAGAGTACTACCTGAAGAGAAAGCTGAAACAATTCATCGCGCCGGATATCTTTAACGAGCTCCTCAGGGAACCCGCGCAGCTCGAGCCGAAAATGACATCCATTACAATACTCTTTTCGGACATCAGGGGATTTACAGACCTCTCCGCAAGAACATCGCCTCAGGATCTCGCCGCCCTGCTCAACAAGTATTACTTCCATCCTTTAAGCGAGGTCATTATCAAACACAAGGGCACCATCGATAAGTATATAGGGGACGGCATTATGGCCCTCTTCGGCGCCCCGGTCTATCAGGACAACCACGAAGAAAATGCGGTGCGGTGCGCAATCGAGATGGTTCAGAAAACAGAGGAGACCGACCGGGGCATCAGGATCGGGATCGGGGTCTGTACCGGTTCTGTCATTACCGGTGTCTTTGGTTCCGCGAGCAAAAAAGAGTATACGGCGCTGGGCATGCCCGTTAATATCGCCGCGCGTCTTCAGAAACTCGCTACGCCCGGTGAGATAGTCATCTCAGAAGAAACCAGAAAAAAACTGGATGGATCCATACCGTTCAAACATGTCGGCTCGCTGGCATTTGCTCAACCTTTCGATTCTGTCTTATACTATAAGTGGATAAAAGATGGTCAGGATTAACGACATCGTTGATGAGATATTAAAGTATAATCCACAGGCTGATGTGGAAATGCTCCAGAAGGCATACGTCTTCTCTGCGCAGGCACATAAGGGGCAGACGAGGCTGTCGGGTGAACCTTACCTGATCCATCCCCTTGAGGTAGCCTATACTCTGACAAGGATGAATCTCGACATCCCCAGCGTCGTTTCGGGGCTTTTGCACGATACGCTTGAGGATTCCTACGTCAGTAAGGACGAGATAGAAAAATACTTCGGCAAAGAGATAGCCGAACTCGTTGACGGTGTAACAAAGATCGGTAAGATCCCTCTTAAAACGTCAGAAGAGTCGAGGGTTGAAAACTTCAGGAAGATGCTCCTCGCAATGAGCAAAGACATCAGGGTCATCCTGGTGAAACTCGCCGACAGATATCACAACATGCAGACCCTTAACTTCCTGTCAACGGAGAAACAGATGGAGATCTCGAAGGAAACGATAGAGATCTATGCCCCGCTCGCACACAGGCTCGGGATAGAGTGGATGAAGGAAGAACTGGAAGACACGGCATTCAAATATCTGAAACCGGCAGAGTACAGGATGATCGCCGACAAGATTGCGCAGAAGAAAAAGGAAAGGGATGAATATATCAGCGAGGTCATCGGGATCCTGAAAAAGAGATTTGATCAGTTTCATCTTAACGCCGAGATATCGGGGAGGGCAAAACGGCTCTACAGCATCTATCGCAAGATGACACAGGAGGCCCTGAATATTGATGATATCTACGATATCATTGCCTTCAGGGTTGTCGTCAATAATATAAGGGAATGCTATGAGGCCCTCGGCATCGTCCACGCCTTTTTCAAGCCCATCCCCGGAAAATTCAGCGATTATATCGCCCTTCCTAAGGCCAACATGTACCAATCACTCCATACGAAGATTATCGGCCCTTATGGTGAGAAGATCGAGGTCCAGATAAGGACCCATGAGATGCACAAGATTGCCGAGGAAGGCATCGCCGCTCATTGGAAGTACAAAGAGGG
>JAQTNJ010000288.1 GCA_028713955.1 Syntrophorhabdaceae bacterium | reverse complement strand
GAATGGATCTTCCCCATCTATAAACCTGCAGGCTTGAAAGGTGTGATCTTTTATGACGCCGGTGCCGGGTTTGACGGTACAAATGTGAATGTGATAAAAGATAGCATGAGAACAACTGCCGGATTCGGCATCAGGTGGTTTTCACCGATGGGTCCTATCCGGCTTGAATTCGGTTATAACATCTTTCCTAAAACAGGCGACAGGAGGAGCGCGTTCGACTTTACAATCGGAACACAATATTAGACAGGAGGCATCATGAAAAAGTTCATATTTTTTGTTATCATCGCACTGTTTCTCTGTACACCGCTCATTGCGAAAAGTCAGTCACTCAGTATTGTATATGTTGACCTGCAAAGGGTCATGCTTGAATCGGATAAAGGGAAAGATATCAGAAAGACACTTACAGGCGAGGCGGAACGACTGAAAAAAAATCTCGATGGGAAGCAGGGCGAACTGCAGAAACTCAAGGATGCACTGGAAAAACAGAGCGCCACGATCACCCCTGAAGCAAGGGCTGACAAGGAAAAACAATATCAAGCCAAGCTGAAAGATTATCAGCGGCTTGTTAACGACTACCAGGCAGAGCTGCAGCAAAAAGACATGGAGTTTACTCAAAAGATCCTGAAAGAGATCGAAGAGGTCATCAAGGGTCTCGGCGACAGGGAGAAATATGCCCTGATCCTTGAAAAAAGCCAGGCAGGCATCCTTTACGGCAATTCAGCAATCGATATTACCGGCAAGGTAATCACCCTTTTCAACGAAGCGTCAAAGAAGGCCCCTGCCCCTGCAAAGAAATAAAACAATGCTGTTATTGAAAGATATAGCAACGGCAGTGCATGGCCGTCTTATAGGTGATGGAGAGATCCCTATCACCGGTGTTTCAAGCATAAAGGATGCGAAGGCAGGCGACATTACTTTTCTTACCCATGGCAGCTATAAAAAATATCTTCCTGCCTGCAGGGCATCGGCAATAATGCTTGGCAAAGATATAGAGGCGGACCGCCTGGGGCATACAAATATTATCGTTGTAGACAATCCGGGACTTTCCTATATCAAGGTAGCTGAACTGTTTCTAAAGCCGGGAAAAAACGAGAAAGGGGTCAGCCCCCTCGCCTTTGTTTCCCCCGGTGCTCAAGTTGCCGGCGAAGCCTCAATAGCACCATATGTATACATCGGCGATGGCGCAATCATTCGAAAAAACGTAACCCTTCTCCCTTTTGTCTACATAGGTGATAACACGGTCATTGACGAAGACACAACCATATACCCTCATGTAACGGTCTACAGCGATGTCCTCATAGGCAAAAGGGTCACTATACATGGCGGCACCGTCATCGGAAGCGACGGGTTCGGTTATATATGGGATGGAAAAAGACATGCCAAGATCCCCCAACTCGGCAACGTAGAGATCGAAGACGATGTTGAGATAGGGGCAAATGTCGCTATTGACAGGGCATCCCTCGGCAAAACGATCATAAGGAAGGGTGCGAAAATAGACAACCTCGTTCAGATTGCCCATAACGTATCAATCGGTGAAAATTCCATCATCATTGCACATGTCGGGATAGCCGGGAGCGCAACCATAGGCAACAACGTCGTTCTCGCCGGACAGGTAGGCGTAAGAGACCACACCACCGTAGGCAATAACGTCAAGGCAGGCGGTCAGACAGGCATCACCAAAGACGTACCGGACAATATGCTCATCATGGGAACGCCCCACATGCCGCACCGGGAATGGATGAAACTCCAGAATTATCTAAAAAAGCTGCCCGTTCTGTTCGAGCGCATAAAAAAGGTGGAGAAAAAGCTCCATCTGGAGGAAAACCATGATTGACATCAATGAGATTATGCGGCTCATGCCACACAGCTACCCTTTCCTGCTCGTTGACAGGATACTGGAGCTGGAACCGGAAAAAAGGATAGTGGGGATCAAGAATGTCACCTACAATGAACCTTTTTTCACCGGCCACTTTCCACAAAAACCGATCATGCCCGGCGTTCTTATCCTGGAAGCCATGGCTCAGACAGGCGGGGTCCTCGCCTTTAAATCCTTTCCCGATGCAAAGGGTACTGTCTTTTTCACAGGCATTGACGACGCACGCTTCAGAAGACCCGTAATACCCGGAGACCAGTTGAAATTAGTTCTTGAGGTAGTGAAGCACAGACGGGAGATATGGATCTTTGACGGCAAGGCATACGTTGATAATGACATCGTGGCCGAAGCAAGGATCATGGCAATGTTAAAGAAAGAATAAGGAGCTTACGTTTGATACACCCTACCGCAATCATCCATAAAAATGCCGGGATCGATAATGACGTCGATATAGGCCCCTATTGCATTGTTGATGAAAAGGTAACAATCCGGAAAGGCACAAAACTTCTGGGACACGTAGTAGTACAGGGGAATACAACAATAGGTGAAGGCTGCACCATCAGTCCTTTCGCCTCCATCGGTGGTCCTCCCCAGGACATCAGTTACAATGGGGAAGATACCATATTGAAGATAGGTAATAACAACATCATTAAGGAATATGTCACCATCAATAAAGGCACTGTTCACGGCAGCGGCATAACAGAAGTAGGCAACAATAATTTCATCATGGCCTACGCACACATTGCGCATGATTGCAAGGTAGGCAGCAACATTATCATGGCGAACTGCGCTACCCTCGCAGGACATGTCGAGGTCGCGGATTTTGTAATCTTTGCCGGTCTTTGCGCAGTGCATCAGTTCTGCAGGATCGGAAAATTCGCATTTATCAGCGGTATCACAGGGGCGCCCAAGGATGTCCCCCCTTTCATGATCGCAGCGGGAAGCAGGGCCGAACTTTACGGCCTCAATGTTGTTGGTCTTGAGCGACATGGCTTCACCAAAGAAGAGATCTTGCAGTTAAAAAAGGCATACAGGATCCTTTTCAGGTCTTCTCTCCCCCTCACCACATCACTGAAGGTTATCCAGGAAGAGTTAAAGGGGGAACATATAGACGAGCTCATACATTTTATTCAATCATCGAAGAGAGGCATATGCCGTTAGACGAAAGGCATACGCCGTTAAAAGTGGCCATAGTCGGAACGGGGCATATGGGGAAGATACACCTCGGCAAATTACATGCCTTCAAAGGCGTCCGGGTCGCCGGGATCGTCGACATCGATACGGCGGTGTTATCGGCGCTGTCAGAGAAATATCATGTACCGTATTATATTGACTACAAGGACGTTGCCGACGGGCTGAACGGCGTTGTTATTACGACCCCGACAGATACACATTATCCCATTGCAAAATCGTTCATGGAAAAAGGTATACATGTCTTCGTCGAAAAACCGGTCACCCTTTCCGCAGGTCAGGCCAAAAGGCTGGTAAGTCTTGCAGCAGAAAAGGGTCTTACTTTCCAGGTCGGCCACCTTGAGAGGTTCAACCCGGCATTCAGGAGGGCGCGGAAGCTTATCCGGGCGCCTCTTGCCATAGAGGCGTGCAGGATAAGTCCCTTTACCGGGAGGTCAACGGATGTGGATGTCATTCTCGACCTCATGATCCATGATCTTGACCTTGTCCTTTCTCTCATCAGGGA
>JAQTNJ010000287.1 GCA_028713955.1 Syntrophorhabdaceae bacterium | reverse complement strand
CTCTCGATAAGCTGGTCGAGGAGCTTGCCCGCTCTCCCTACAAATGGTCTTCCCTGGATATCCTCTTCCTCTCCCGGCGCTTCACCGACAAAGACCAATCGCGCATTGACATCTCCCTCGCCGAAGACAACGTTCCTGCGCGTTGCGGCAAGGGCGCATTTCCTGCATTGACGGACTTCTTTCTGGAGTTTTGAAATGGTCATCGAATCGCCCTTGTCGAAGATGTACGTATCGATACCCATGTCTTTGAGGGCGTGCGTAAAATTTAGGACATTATGTGATGTGATAGATAGCTTCATGACTGATAGCTCATAGTAAATCCGAAATCCGAATATCTAAATCCGAAACAATATCAAAACTCAAATATAGAATGTCCCAAACAATAGATCCTACGCACGTTTTGAATTTTGAACATTGATAAATTTGAATTTGTTTAGTGTTTCGATATTCGGATTTAGGATTTTTTTTCATACAAATTGGTGATTGGTTATTCATCTGTATTTTTCCGGTATCCTCTGTACCTTCCGCCCTGCCTCAAAGACGTATGCCGCCTGGATCATGAGGGCCTCATCAAGAGGTTTCCCGATGATCTGCAAGCCGATCGGAAGGCCTTTTTTATCCAGCCCGCAGGGCACAGACATCCCTGGGAGACCTGCCAGGTTCACCGGTATGGTAAAGATGTCCGAGAGATACATGGCGAGAGGGTCTTCCATCTTTTCGCCGATTTTGAAGGCAGTCGTCGGGGAGACAGGGGTTACAATAATGTCGCATGCCTTGAAGGCCTCGTCGAAGTCTTTCCTGATCAGCGTTCTCACCTTGCTTGCCTTCCTGTAATAAGCGTCGTAGTATCCTGATGAGAGGACGTAGGTCCCCAGGATGATCCGCCGTTTCACTTCTTTGCCGAACCCCTTGAACCTCGTTTTTTTATACATGTCGATGATATCTTTTCCTGATTCCCGTAACCCGTATTTGACCCCGTCGTATCGCGCGAGATTGGAGGATGCCTCTGCCGTGCATATGATGTAGTAGGTCGCTACTGCATGTTCAGTATGGGGCAGCGAAATATCCATGATGGAAGCGCCCTGTTTTTCGAACAATGCTATCGACGCATCCATCTCTTTTTTGACGTCTGTCTCCATCCCATCCCTGAAATACTCCTTCGGTATCCCTATCCTCAAGCCTTTTATATCTCTTCCGAGAAAGGCAGTATAATCAGGCGCCGACTGCGGGATCGACGTGGAGTCCATAGAATCGTGTCCCGCAATGACATTCATCATAGTGGCGCAGTCGCTCACGTTCCTCGTGATAGGTCCTATCTGGTCAAGCGATGAGGCGAATGCAATGAGACCGTATCGGGAAACCCTGCCATAGGTCGGTTTCATACCGACAACTCCGCAGAGGCTTGCCGGCTGGCGGATTGACCCTCCGGTGTCGGTTCCGAGGGATGCAATGCAGAGGCCTGCTGCTGTGGCTGCCGCTGACCCGCCGCTGGAGCCCCCGGGAATGCGGGACAGGTCCCATGGATTTTTTGTGGTCTGAAAGGATGAATTTTCAGTCGATGAACCCATGGCGAATTCATCCATATTGAGTCTTCCCAGGTGGACATACCCTTCATCTTTTAATCTTCTGATGATCGTTGCATCGTAGGGAGGGATAAAGCCTTTCAGGATCTGTGATCCGCAGGTGGTCTCTATGCCTTTTGTGCAGTAGATGTCCTTGATGCCGAGAGGAATTCCGAGGAGCTGACCTTTTCCTCCGCCGGCAATTTTTTCATCGGCCTCCCTTGCCATTTTCAGGGCATGTTCCCCCGTTACTTTGATATATGAAGAGATATCCCCGTCATACCTTTTGATCCTCTCAAGAAAGTAATTGGTCAATTCAACGGAACTTATCTCCCTTTTCTGAAGGAGCCCCCTTATCTGTGCAATCGTCATATCCAGGATATTTTCCACAATGTCTCCTTGTCTTTCATTATCAACTGATATCGTGAAAAGTGAAACGTGAAAAGTGAAAAGGTTTAAACATTTCACATTTTACATTTCACAGGGTTCATTCCCCTCACGACTTACGACTTACGGGTTTATCGCCAGCATCCAGTATCGAGTATCCAGTATCCGGTCAGCCATGAGCCATGAGCTATGAGCTGCTTCATTCTTCCACCTCAATGATCGGAGGTACCTTAAAGGATGAGCCTATCTTCTCCGGTGCATTCAGAATCGAGTCTTCTACGCTGAAAGAATCTTTTACCAGATCGTCCCTTAACGCGCAGGCCACGGGGATTGCGTGACTTGTAGGTTCCACCCCCTCAGTATCAAGGGCATTGAGGGCGTCCATATATTCGAGAATCCTGTTGAGCTGAGCGGTGTATAACTCAATCTCATGGGGTTCCAGGGCAAGCCTTCCCAGGTGGGCAACGTATTCCACTACTCCCTTATCGATCTTCACTGTTCATGCCTCCCTTATTAGACCATCTTTTGATTCGCAAATCTCTTGTTCCGAACTCCGGCGACCCGTAAGCGGGTACCCCGAACTCCGAACTGTATTCTCACCCGCATTCAGCCACAGCCTTTATGATGTCGCCCCTTGTGACAATACCAACCAGCTTATCATTATCGATAACAGGGACCCTGTTGACCTTTTTTTCTATCATGATCTTTGCAATATTGACGGCGGACTCCGTCGGCGGAACAGTTATAACATCCTCGACCATGACCTCCCTGACAGCAAGATCCTGCATAGTGCCTGTTTTCAGTCCTCTTAGAATATCGCTCTGACAGATGATGCCTACGAGTTTGCCTTTGTCGACTACGGGCATACCTGCGATATTAAAGAGCTCGAATTTGTTGATAATAACGTTGAGTTTTTCTGAAGGGTGGCATGTGACGACGTTCTTGTTCATAAGTTCCACGACTTTCATTTATTCCTCCATGCTAATAACGTTTCTGCGTAAAAGCTCTCTGCGTATAGCTCATCGCTAAAACGGCTGCCCGAAGAGCTGGGTTTCCTGGATATATTTCTGAAAAGACTCTACCGCTTTCATTGCCTTGCGAAGCCGCTCCTGTTCTTCCGGCCCGAGCATATCAGGTTTTAGATAATTCATGTTTTTTGTATTGTCGGCCCTGTGATTGATCTGGCTTATTATCCTGAATCTCACAAACGTAAAATATGCATCTATGAGATCTTTGTCCATATCCTTTTTAATGATGTTTTTTTCTCTGAGTGACTGTATCCGCTGCAATGTACTTCTTTCATAGATACCGCTCACAAGGGCGGCCATTCTTACTGCGAGGATAAGAGGCGCCCAGCCGAGAAGCTTAATATTTAATTTATCCTTGTTTTCTCCTTCCTTTTCGGTTTTGAAACCGCCGAAAAAGGTAAGGGCGCTTGGCATAAGCACAGCAGACTGGATAAAATCTTTCATGACATGTTTGTTCTCTGTAAGGTTTTTGAAAAAGTATTCCATGAACGAGTCAAGGAGTTTTCTGTTGCCTTTTACGGGCCGGGCGTCTGTCAGGATTATCACGTCCAGACTTTCAAAGATGCCCTGCTCATAGGTGATCCTGTCTTCTATCC
>JAQTNJ010000286.1 GCA_028713955.1 Syntrophorhabdaceae bacterium | reverse complement strand
GCCCCGCCGTTGACGCGCCACCGGAACAAGGCCGCTCCGAGTGCGCCGCCCGTGGTGATCTCGATGTCGAAGTCGTACTCGCTGGCCGGCGTGCCGCTCACGGTGAGCACGGGCGGAACCGTGCCGTCCGATACCACAGGAGTGTGGACCGCAAAGCCGACGCCTGGCAGCGGAGT
Organism: Syntrophorhabdaceae bacterium; assembly: GCA_028713955.1. Taxonomy (NCBI): domain Bacteria; kingdom Pseudomonadati; phylum Thermodesulfobacteriota; class Syntrophorhabdia; order Syntrophorhabdales; family Syntrophorhabdaceae; species Syntrophorhabdaceae bacterium. The sequence continues at coordinate 3,412 of JAQTNJ010000286.1, read as the reverse complement.
CAGTAGTTGCGTCACGGCGCCCTCGGCGACGTTGTATTGTGCGCCCGAGCTCTCGGCCTGAATCGTCAAGCTGAGCGTGCCGTTGAGCGCCAGCGTGCCGCCGGTCGTGTTGTAGAACCGCAGGCCCGCGTCGGTGGCCCACCACAGCTGGTTCGGGCTGATCGTGAAAGGCCCCGCGGCGGCAATGTCGCCGATGCTGAACGTCCCCACCGTGAACGCCGCTTCGGTACGCGTCTCCTGGTACCAGTTGTCCATGATGAGCGTCAGCCAGTTGCCGCTCGACAGCGAGAGGATGACGCCCGAGGCGATGTCGTAGATCCAGCCCTGCGCCTTCGCCTGCATCGATGCGAACGCCCACAGCAGCCGGCGCGGCACGCCGGTGGTCCCCCATCCGGTCGTCGGAAATCCGGTCGACTTCAGCACAGCGATCATGGCGTCGAACGCCTCTTGCTGCGTCTGGACGGTCAGAAGGTCTGCGAGTGTGATGGTCATTGGATTCCCAGGAGCTTCAGGCTCACCTTGTCGACGGTGGTCACGAGCTGGAACGTGCCGTACATGCAGTCCACGTCAGCCGTGACCGTCATGGCGCGCGTGGCCGTGTTCCACGACAGGCGCACCGGGCAGCTGTAGACCCGCTCATCCTTCATGGCCTCGGTCTCGAGCCGCTGCGCCGCGCGGAACGCCTCCGCGGTGTTCATCGGGCGGTTGAGCAGCATTACGGCGTAGAATCCCGCGTCGGGATCGTCCTCACATGAGCCTTGCGGCATTGACCAACGAGCCGCGATTGCCTGCGCCACGACCTGGGTTCCGTCGATGATGGTGAACGTCGGATCGAGATCCGGAAACGCCGACACGTCTGATCCGTAGTCAGTAGTTTCGGGGGAGATGTTGGTGTAGGTGGTCATGCAATCGTGCCAGTGCCGGTTCCTGCTGCTGCGCCCGTGACGGGGCCTCCTCCGGCGGGGGCGACCAGGCCGAGCGCCGGGACGATGTCGTTCGTGCTCACCGCGGCGTTGGTCGTGATCTCATCAACAACCGCGCACGCGATCGCGTAGGCCATCGCCTTGCCACCCGTGACGCCGGCAGGCGTGGATGCAAACCCGCCGCCACCGGCCACGAGGTTGTCGTAGATCCGTTTCGATAGGCCGGCCGAACACGCCGCGTCGCCCTTCTGCAGTGCCATGGTTCCCTCTCGACAGCAGCCCCGAAGCGAAGATCCAACCGCCGGCTGAGTGACAGTCGGATCCTCGCTTCGAGGCTGTCAGCTATTTCGACTTGACCAGGAGAGAGGCCCCCGTGATCGTTCCGGCCCATGGCCCCGCCTGCACCGGGTCGGTCTGCCGAGCCACGCCGAGTAGCGCGAGCGCGCCCCCAAGCTCGATCGTCGCCCCGTCCACGATGGCCTTGCCGGCGCTCTTGATCTCGACTTCCGTGACGGTCTCGATCTTGACCTTGGTGGGCGTTCCCTGCTCGAACATCCGCACAACGGGGCAGTCGCGCCGCAGGTTCTCGAACCCGACCACACACCGCGCACCCTTTGGGACCACGCACGTCATGCCTGGCACGCCTACTCGGTACGGCACACCGACAAGCCCTGCGCCGAAGCGCACGTCGTCGACCTTCACGTCGAAGGTTCCGTCGGCGCGTTGCTGCACGACGGTTCCTTCGTAGCAGGCGAGCAGGTCGATCGGTGCCTCATCGGCGATGATCTCCTGCAACGACTTGCGGATGTCGTCAGCCATCGAAATGCACCATGGTGGTGAGCTTGGCGCCGTCCAGGAAGTGCTCCACGGTCGCGATGTGCTGCTCCAGGAACGTCTCGCCCGGGAACACGCACGGCACGTCAGCCACGATCTTGGCGCGCGCTTCCTGCTTGATGTTCTCGATCAGGTGGTAGTTTGGCGTGACCAGGGCAGACTCGGCCCATGCGTCGGTTCCGACCCACACGGTGCCATCCGCGAGCACGCGCCACCCCACGCCCAGGCGCCGGATCAGCAGGGCGAGCTCGCGCTGCGCCGGATTCTGCAGCCGCACCCAGTGGGGGAACACGGTCGCGAGCGCCGTTGCGCTCGATGTCGTCGACAGCATCTCGCCGGCCTCGCGCAGCAGGTCCCCGATGATGAGCCCCGCCGTGGCCTGCCGGTACGCCTTGCCGCCCACGGTGGTCTGCAGCCCTGCAGCGCCGCCCACGATGCGGGCTAGGACGCGGTCTGCGTAGGCCTCGCACGCGCCCGTAGGCACCGTGCCGACAAGCTGCATTGAGCCGTCCGCGAAGTCGATCGTGACCGTGCCCGACAGCGCCGTATCGCCGTTGGCCTCGATCTTCGCCACCCAGGGGCCCGACTTGGGCAGGGTGATCTCGGCCTTCAGGACCTGCAGATCGTTGGCTCGAACGTGCATTCAGCTCAGCCGGCCTTCTTCTGCGGGTTCGAGCTTGGCAGCATATTGGTCGTCTCGGCGTCGAGTCCCTTGGACTTGTCGCTGTCCGTGTACTTCTGGTCGATGACGCTCTTGCTGCCCTCTTTGCTGTTGTCGCTCTTCTTCGCCGTGTTCGTCTTGGAGACCGGGTTCTTGGGCTCCGGGCGCCAGCCCTTGCACGCGATCGTCACTTCGAAGGCTCCCTTCAGGCGCGACGGCTGCGGCGCCGACACCTTCGTGATGTAGACGCGCCGGATGTTGTGCAGGCTCGTGATCGGGTGGACGATGTCCTTGGGCGCGATCTTGCCCTTCGTGTTGTTCGGGTCAATGGCGGGCAGGATTGACTGGTAGGCCGCCCACTGCTGCCGGGTCCAGATCGTCAGGACAATGTTCACGTCCTCGACCTCGGAGCCGTTGTCCGTGATGGTCGCGCCGTCGATGCCCTTGGCCTGTTTGATATCGAGCTTTCGGCCGGTGGTGGCCGTCACCTGGGCGAGGCCCGGCAGCATGACGCCGCCCAGCGTGCACGTGTCGTAGACCTCGGGGCAGTCCAGCCAGTAGGGGATCGTCGCGGTGTCGTTGCTGCCCGGCGGGTTGTTGTCGCCGTGGGGGTCGGTCTTGGGTGGCAGATCCTCTGGCGTGGGGGGCCAGCCGCCGAAGATGCTGGAGTCGGGCATGTCAGGTCCCAGCGCCCTTCTTCATCTCCTCTTTGACCTTCGAGGTGATGAGCCAGGCGAGCTCCTCATCGGTCTTGCCCACTCCCGACACCGAGACGTGCAGGTTCGTGTCGCCCTTCTGCTTGTCGGTCGGGATCGCTTGCTGAGGCATCGACGAGGGGGCCGGGAATGCGCCGGTGGGGGTCGTGAGCGTCATGTTGCTGTAGGGGCTCGGGCCGGTGCCCATCGAGGCGTTGGCACTGCCAAATCCGCCGCCGGGGCCTGCCAGCGATGCACCCATGAAGGATGTGTCGATCGATGGCGTGAACGAGTTGGTG
>JAQTNJ010000285.1 GCA_028713955.1 Syntrophorhabdaceae bacterium | reverse complement strand
GCCGCCTGTACCGTTCCCAGGCCGAGGCCGGCTACGGAGGCAACGACCATGAACTGCGCTTTGGTCTGGATGAAATAAACCGTTGTTGCTGTCAGTATCCAGAGCATGAGTGATAACATGACCACTTTCTTCGGTCCCCGGTAATCAATGAACCGTGCCATGACGAATGCGCCTGCAAGGGCAGTGGCCTGAATGATGAGATATATGCCGATCAGTTCTTCCGGCTTGAAGAAAAGGGTTGTAGCGGCAAAGATGCTGGAAAAGACAATGACCGTATTGACACCATCTTCATATATCAGATAGGCAAGAAGAAATCTTCTTTGTTCCCTGTTTCGCAGCAGCCTGCGGAATGTTGCCATCGTTGATCTAAAACCATCAATGCCTGCGTTACAGGGACTGACATGATCTTTTTCATCGCCGGGTAAAAAGAGAAACGCGGGCAGGGAAAAGATGCCGAAAAAGACAGCTACCATAGGCCAGATAAAATCGATATGACCGGTTTTCAAAAGAAGGAGCCCGATGAGGAGAGATACAATGGAACCGGCATAACCTATCCCATATCCCCAGGCGGATACCCTGCCCTGATATGTCGTATCGGCAATATCATTGAGGAAGGCGTTGTAAAAGACGAGCCCTCCCTCAAGGCCGATGTTTGCCAGAATGATCATAAAAAAACCTTCGATGACCATTCCTTCTTTGAGAAAGTACAAAGAGGCTGTCATGACTATGCAGAGCAGCGTATAGACTATAAGGAACCTTTTCCGTTTCTTTGCATAATCTGCGATGCCGCCGAGAAAAGGGGAGCTGAGGGCCACAAAGGCCATGCTTAATGCTATTGCCCTGCCCCACCACAGATCGCCTTCATTCAATGTGTTGCCGACAATGATGTTCGTGTAATATACGGGGAATACGACCGCCGCTATTACAGCGGAATAGCTGGAATTGGCAAAATCGAAAAGACACCAGGAGAGTACCTTTTTATTCATGTCATACAATACAATTTATTTTAAACCTTATCATCTTAAAAATATCTTTTGCAATTTTAACAATACGGGATATAATCGTTATCAAACTTAGCATTTGGCGTCAGGAGATCGACTATTCACTGCCTTTAAAGGAGGGTTTATGGACCTACGGGTTTTTGAGAAGATGGAGCCGCCTGAATTGCAGCGTTACATTGAATTTTTGCTCTGGCATTACCGGGTTATCGACGCCTTCTGGTTCCTTTACGTTGCCGATAAGTTTGACCAGCCAACAGCGGAGCGGATCAATGAGCAGGTCTGGGGACGGGTGTCGAAGATGGCGGCCGATGACCTTTTAAAGAGGTTCAACATCACAGAGAAGGGACTCACGGGTTTTGTAAAGGCGTTAAGGTTTTTCCCATGGACGATCATCGCGGAGTATCAGGTTGAGGAAAAGGATAACGAGGTTATTATTACTATACCGCATTGCCCTACCCAGGAAGCAAGGCTTAAGAGGGGCCTCGATGAATTTGTTTGCAAATTCATGCATAAAGGCGAATTCGAGAATTTTTGCTATGCAATAGATCCCAGGATCAAGGTGGAGTGTCTCTTCGCGCCGCCCGACCCACATCCGAAAGAGACGTTCTGCAAGTGGAGGTTCACTGTATGACGCTTGACAAATATTTAAGCCGCTGATAACATCGAAAAGAGATTTAATCCCGGATAATTCATTAGCACTTGTATCGGGATGTCCTGTAGCAAACCGTCGTGAGGCGAGGAAGCTCGGTCTTTTGCGCAAGCAAAAGTTCCGAAGCCGAACGCGAGCGATTGGAGCCGCTGGAGCGGAATGAGCGTGTTTGTGGGGACATACCGATACAAGTGCCAAACCTAATGAAAAATCCGGGATAATCCAACAAAAGGAGAGAAGATATGGATCTATTTTCAGCAATGAAAGAACGAAGAAGTTGCCGTCACTACCTCCCCGAAGCAGTAAGCGAAGATATTATTGAAAAGATACTGGAAGCAGCGACGTGGGCCCCTTCTCCTCTTAACACCCAGCCCTGGGAATTCATTGTCATCACAAACAAAGAGGTCAAGGAAAAGATCTTTGACGAAGCGAACAGGCGTCGTGTATGGGCGCTTGAGAAAAGCCAATGGAAATGGCTGGACACCTATCTGGTCGATTTTCTCAAACAAGCTCCGGTGATCATCGCTGTCGTTGGTGACCCGAAGAAGACGGGCGTTGATATGTTCATGGAAGAAGGCATGGTAGGTTACCTGTCTGCATGTTCCGCTGCAATCCAGAATATGCACCTTGCCGCGTATTCCTACGGTCTCGGTACTCTCTGGTTTACCTTATTTGATAGGAAGGTGATGAGGGAGATACTCAACATTGATGCCGCAAAAAATCCGGTCGCATTGATATGCCTTGGAAAAAAGGCCAGTGAACCTGCCGCGATACCAAGAAAAAATGTAAAGGATAAAACAACATACGTGCGATAATCCACGGCACCGTATCCAGATTATGATATATCCCGCCTCATGACCTTGAGACCGGTGATTACGTCTGCAGCACTTCGAGCAACCTGACCTCGAAGAGAAGCTCTTTGCCGGCAAGGGGATGGTTCAGATCGAGGGTTACATTGGTATCCGTTATCCTGGAAACAGTAACATTGGTAACACCGCCCTCCGGCGAGCGGACCTGAAGCACCATGCCAATCTCTAAATCAATATCGTCAGGTATACGGGATCTGTCGATGACGCCGACGAGGTCATCCCTGTAAGCACCATAAGCGTCTTCAGCCTCTATCGAAATTACCTTTGTATCACCTTCGCACATGCCTATTACTCCCTTTTCAAACCCCGGAATTACCGTTCCATGGCCGATTACAAACTCAAGGGGCTGTCTCTCCTCCGAAGAGTCAAAGACTGTACCGTCTTGCAGGGAACCTTTATAGTGGACCTTTACTTTGTCATTCATCCTGGCTTCTGCCATTTCCTTCTCCTTTTTCAAAACTTCAGGCTGAACATACGGTATGGCTCTTTCGTGAACCTTTTTAATCCACGGGCTCTTAATGGGTCAATGTGAATAAAGTTCTGAAAATACCAGCAGATCTGAAGCAGCCTTTTCTAATACCTGCGGGGATATTTGCCTTTTTGTCTCTCTTTTGGCGGACGGGCTTCCTGAACGGTAATGGTACGCCCCATGAACTGGGTACCGTGCAGTTCTTTTTTTGCCTTTTCCGCATCTGCCTGGGCTTCCATCTCGACAAAACCGAAACCCTTCCCTTCTATGATCTTGATCTCTAAAACAGTGCCGAATCCGGAAAAGAGTTCTTTCAATTGCTCGTTGCTTACAGAATAACTTAGGTTACCCACATATAACTTGTTCTGCATCACTACCTCCGTTTTTTTAATAGTTTTAAATTCATATGCTTCGTATGGAGATAGAGAGCAGTCAGCATGTCTATCTCAAGGCTGAAACATTATATGTATGGGAAAAAAGTACCTGAGTGAGAATATTTATGCTCATCATTTAATGGGCGACCCGTTTATGTTGATAGTATATGCCGGTTTATTTGAAAAGAAAAGGTTTTTCTGGACGGTCATTGGTAAAAATACCGCTGCAG
>JAQTNJ010000284.1 GCA_028713955.1 Syntrophorhabdaceae bacterium | reverse complement strand
TTTTCCTCCGGAAGGATCTTCGGGTTCACTTGCGCCAAAACTCTCACTTGCTTTCAGTCCAGTATCAGTCCCAACAATCTCACTATTTGGGACAATAAGACATTCCTGCGCAGGTACAAATATCTCAGGTCCCATTTCTCCAACAACATAAGGCTGATCAGCATTTACTCCACCACCTTTTGCACGCCCAGGAATTGCTGTTAAAGGCGAAGTGAGCCCTGCAGAGCTCCTAGGGGACGTAGAAGGGTTTTCAATAAAAGTACCCCCAGTTTGACCTTCAGACTCAATTTCATCAAGCAATTTCTTGACATTTTCCTTCGATTGCGCAAGCATTACCTCAGTTTCAATCCTCATTTTCTCCAGTCTTGCCTGTTCCTGTTGCAGTTTTACCTGCTCTTGCTGAAGTTTAATCTGCAAATCTTGCAATTTCAGTTGCTCTTCTTGAAGTTTTGCTTGAGCCAGCGGGTCTGGTGGTGGCGCGGGCTGCTGTTCCTGTTGAGGAGGCGGTTCGCCTTTTCGTCTAGCTTCCTCTGCAGCCCTCTGCGCCTTAATTTCAGGCGGCAACAAGAACACCAAACGCTCTGCCACCTGTTCAGCTCCTGGCCAGTCCATAGATTTAGCATACAAATCTCCAATAATTGGAGCAGCATCAGGATAGTATTGAATAAACTCTTGCATTGACTGCCTTGCTTCTGTTCTTTGTGTTGTAAAGCTCGGGCCAACAGTAACTGTCACATCATAGCTACCCATTGAAAGGTCGTTAAAGATAGTGCCATCTTCTTTTCTTCCATTAACTACATCAAAAGCAAAATCTCCATCTTCAAGACCAAGCCTTACAACTCGTTCAGTATCCAGTAAAACAGGCGCAATGTCCACAAGAATTCGACCAACGTGCTCCAGTGAACGTGAAAGGTTATCAATAAAGGCATAAGTCCCAACATCACCTTCCTTCTTCCTCTCTCTAATCGCTGCTCCACTCCTCTCATTAGACTGCATACCAAGAGAAGCTTTTTGCAGACCAGTTACATCGCGAAGTTCCTGATCTGTTGCTTTGATTTTCTCAGTAAATGCACTGGAAGCTTGTGGCGGAGCTTGTCTGTGCGGCCAGCCGGGGGCATCTTTATCTGCATTAGCAAGCAAATAAGGATAGTTTCTCTTATGAGCATCTTTCCACTGATCTTCATATCCTGCAATTTGTTTTGGAGTTAAAATGTAAGGACTTTTTGGCTGAAGTGCAATAGTTTCTGTGTCAACAGAATACCAGTAATTGTAAATTCTTTGAATATCTTTAGCATTTCTAATCAGACCACGAACTCTTCTCTTGCCAGCTACGTTGAACTCTTTCCCCCATACTGGAACTACTGGTATATACTTTCTACCAAGCCATTTTTTCGAGTCAAGTACCTTGTTACCACTCAGTAAATACCACATGACATCGTAAGACTGAACTTTTCTAGTTCTCAGAACAACATCACCAGTCTTAGGTTTATCAACAACAGCTCCACCCTCGAGCAAATAGATAGTTTTTTCAACAGGTTCCTTGACAAAATACTCAGCGATCCTTACTGTATCCTTTGTAACCCAGCCCTCAACGAACTGATCACTGGCAGCATTGAAAGGCATAGGCTCAACATCGTACTTTTCTTTGAACTCATCCTTGTCCATATCTGAGATAATAAAGCAATACATAGCGTCAGAGCAATCATACTCAGAATGCTTGCCCCAAAAAACTGCCAGCGCATTATCAATTTTCTCAATGTAAGCTTCTTGCTCAAATGCTGTATCAGATGAATACTTCGTTACGACTCTCAGTGCGCCATAACCACAAGCAACTGCGTGCTCAAAGGCATGATCTACAGCAATATCAGATTTCGACACTTGCTGTACATGCTTAATCCATCCACTCAACAGCTTCGCAACTGCAATATCAGCTTGTTCGTCAACAGGCAGAACCTTAATTGAAGGCCTATTCATCCTCTGGTCGCCAACAACCTGATCAATATAAATAGGTAACTTATTGATTGTTACACAAGGTCTGCCTTCGGAAACTCTTTCCTGCTTAATATTATCCGGCCACTGCTTTCCTTCAATAGCAATAAACTCAAGATCATCTTTCGCAAGTCTTCGATCTTCGTCATCATCGTCAATAGCTTTACGAAGTCTGTCTTGCGCTTCTTTTAAGATTTTTCTTTCTTGTTCTTGTGTCATTTAATGACCTCTTCGTTTTACAGTTCCAACAACATTAGGTACTCTGATCATCCGGTGAACAGCAGCACTTAGACATTGACCTTTAATTAACTCTGCGTAACTCTCCGAGTTTACAGGCCTATACTCTACTTCACTACCACCAGCATAAATCACAGTTAACAGGTTTTCTGATTCATTATATTTGACTGAATTTACATGAGTTAAGCTCATTTTAAACCCCCAACCAGGAATTTGACGATATAGAAAAATTTGAATACTTTCTTGGTTTAAATCCCTCGTTTGGTTTCTTAGCAAAAACTCTTGTAGACGTATTGTGGAAATACTCAGTTAAACAAAGCGCATCTGCAATATTTGGACTAGAAATTCCACGAGCTTTCAGATCTTTTTTGCTTTCCACCTTATATCCGCCGTGGCTATTAAACTTATATCTGACAGTAGAAAGCTCATTCGCAAGTTGCTGACCAAGCGACTCCTTTTCCCCATGTACCCTCACATCTGGAAAAGAGTACTTTCCAAGCAAAACATTATCTCTTACCTTTACCCAAAGCTCATCTCTAAGTCTATCATACTTAGTAAGGTCACTTGAAGAAGCGGATACATTGACTTGGTACAGGTTTTTGAGATTATGCTTCTCCAGCCAATCTGCAACACCTGCCCCAACTCCTATAACATCTATAGCGCATCCGCTAGCTTCAAGTTCTTGGTAAGTCTGGTTGATGAATCCGCCAAGATCAATAGTGTTAAGTTTTCTGAATGTCTCCCAAGCAAAGATTTGCAGACCTCTTCGTGGAAGCACTATACTCACATCATCACCATATCTTGCAACATCAACCCCAAGATAAAGTGGTTCATCTTCAGCCACCATTATCTCATTCCCAATACACATTTCAGCTGCGTACAGCGGAATCAAAGTATTTTCATCCTGAAGGGGAGGATTGCCTTCAACACGAATACGGAAGATATTTGACTCAACGCCATACTTCTCTGCCATGTATTCTGGGTAAGACTTATCGACATTCTCAGATTCTCTTGAATCCCAATGCAGTAAATTCCAACCCTTTTTAAGCTCACTGTTAAAATGTGTATCATAGAAGTATCCAGAGTTTCTGGTCATATTCCCAATCAGCAAAACCTTATTATCTGGCTTTGTTAGAATACCTTCGAGGGGGATATAAACAGGATCAGGAACACCACTATTCCCTGACCACATACACTTACCATCCCTACGAGTAAACAATAAACCAGTCTTAACAGTAAGACAATAAACTTTTCCTGTATAGTGCTCATACCTTATATTTTCCATTCTAACAGAAAATGATGTGTCAGTAGAAGATTCTCCTAACATAAATCCATCAACAGATGATGTAGATCGGAAGAGCGTCGTGT
>JAQTNJ010000283.1 GCA_028713955.1 Syntrophorhabdaceae bacterium | reverse complement strand
TTTTTCAAGATGGTTCAGTAGAATACCACACACCAGGGCTCTTTCATATACTTTTTTTGTTTCTATCGAGAGAGAGGTGGCCTTCTTTTGTATATCTTCATCTATCTCCCCGTACTGCATATTGATGTTGAATCCGATGCCGACAATAACAAATCTCACCATATCCGCCTCAGTGGAAAGCTCAATGAGGGTGCCGCAAACCTTTTTCCCGTTTATGAGGACGTCGTTGGGCCATTTCAGTGAGGGTCTGATGCCTGACAATTCCTCGATCGTATCGTACACAGCGAGAGACGACAAAAACGTTATGGGATATACGGAGGAAGGATGAATATCGGGTCTCAGGATAACGGAGATGTAGAGGTTCTTCCCGGCCGGTGAAAACCATTTTCTCCCGAGCCTCCCTTTGCCCGTACCCTGTGATTCGGCTATAACACAGGTGCCTTCAGGTTCGCCGGACAGGGCAAGCTTGAAGGCAAAGAGATTCGTGGAATCGACATTTTCTCTGTGGATTATCTTTCTGCCTGTCACGTCTGTCCTGAGATGCCTGTCGATCTCCCAGGCGTATAATTTGTCGGGGGTCCCTGTAATACAATAGCCTTTCCCCTTGGATTTCTGAAACACATAGCCAAGACGCTCAAGGTGATTGATGTATTTCCAGACAGCGGTTCTCGATACGTGGAGTCTTGCCGCGATAAAGTCCCCGGACACATAGTCCCTGCTCTCCCTGAGGAACATCAATACTTCGCCGAGCTTATCCATTGTTGATCTTGTCATAATGCGAAAAATACATGGTAAAAGATGCCCTGCCCTGTGAGAGGGACCGTACATCCGTCGAATATCCGAACATCTTTATCAATGGCGCATGTGCCTCGATGACCGTTATCCTGTCTTTTGAAGAAACGTTCGTGACCTGGCATTTTCTGCTGTTCAGATCGCTTATGATGTCGCCCATGAATTCGTTCGGCGTCGTTATGGTGAGCGACATGACAGGCACAAGGAGGACGGGGTTTGCCTCATTGCATGCCTCCCGGAAGGCATCATAGGCAGCCATCTTGAGTGTCAACCTGGCAAATTCCGGATTGTTGAAGCTCGCATCATTGATTGCTACCTTGATGTCAGTTAATGGATAGCCCTTGAGAACCCCCATGTTGGAGGCTTCCATGATACCCTCCTCAATTGCGCCGGTCAGGGCGAATACCGGGTGTTCTTCACTGATATGAAAAGTGACGAGGATGCCCTGGCCGCGTCCGTTGGGTCCGATCTGCAGCGACACCCAGCCTTTGCATTGAACGTTGTTGATCAGTTTTTCAAAGGTGTGTTCCCTGGAAACGGTCTTTTCAATGCTTTCTTTATAAACAACCTGTGGCTTGCCGACAAGGAGCTCTATGCCGAACTCGTCTCTGATCCTTCTGATGATGACATCGAGGTGGAGCTCCCCCATCCCTGAGACGACGGTCTGGTACGCGTCTTCATCTGTCTTGAGGATAAAGGTAGGATCTTCCTCAGAGATCTTCTGCAGTGCCATGAGGAGTTTATCCTGGTCGATATTTTTTTTTGGTTCAACGGCAACAGAGATAACGGGCTGGTATATCTCGATGGGCTCCAGAAGGATCGGCCTTGTCTTTGTTAAGGTCTGACCGGTTGACGTCTCCTTGAGACCGACGATCCCCACGATCGCCCCGGCCCTTGCCTCTTCTATCCGGTCCTTGTGGTTCGCGTGGATCTTGTAGATCCTGGAGATCTTTTCCCGTTTGCGGAGATTCACGTTGTAGACCTCTTCGCCCACCTTCAGCACACCGGAGTATATCCTGATATAGGTGAGCTTCCTTCCCTCCTCGATGACGATCTTGAAGGCAAGGGCTGCAAGGTCCTGACTGTCGCGGGCGCTTCTTTCCTCTATCTCGCCTGTTTCAGGATTTTCACCCTTCATCGGGGGTACATCAAGAGGTGAAGGCAGATATTGTATCACTGCGTCAAGGAGGGGCTGTATGCCTTTATTCCTCAGCGCCGCGCCGCACAGGACCGGTACGCACTTCAGTGAGATGGCGGCCTTCCGTATAGCGTTATGGATGAGTTGCTCATCGATGTCTTTGCCGTCAAGATAGAGCTCCATGACCTGATCGTCGAACATGGACAATTTTTCAAGCAGTTTTTCCCTCCAGACCTGTGCGGCCTGCCGGTATTCCTGGGGGATCGATATGTAATTATACGTAGCGCCGAGGTCATCCTCGTTCCAGGCGATGCCTTTCATGGTAATGAGGTCCACGACGCCGTAGAAACCATCTTCCCTGCCAAGAGGGATCTGAAGGATGACGGGGTTTGCGCCGAATTTTTCAACGATCATATCAATGACATGAAAGAAATCGGCCCCGATCCTGTCGAGCTTATTGATAAAGGCAATCCGCGGCACATGGTACTTATCCGCCTGATGCCAGACAGTTTCCGATTGCGGTTCCACACCGCCGACGCCGCAGAAAACCGCCACCATCCCATCAAGGACACGGAGCGACCGTTCAACCTCGATGGTAAAATCGACATGACCGGGTGTATCGATGAGCTGGACCTCGTAATCATTCCAGTAAAGCGTTGTTACCGCGGAAGTGATCGTAATCCCTCTTTCCTGCTCCTGGGGCAGATAATCCATGATTGCCGTCCCCTCGTGCACCTCACCGATCTTGTGGGTCTTGCCCGTATAGTAGAGGATGCGCTCCGTTACCGTTGTCTTCCCGGCATCGATGTGGGCCGCGATCCCGATGTTCCTTATCTTTGTAAGTCGTTCCAGTTCCCTTTTCATTTCGCACAAGATATTGAACTATTATGCCGGAAAAGTCAATAAATAAGGGGAAGTGTAGACCCCGGTCCCGGACAAGATAAATTTTGACAATATACCGGGCCTGTGTTAAAAATACGGTCTATGGGTCTCAAGGTTTATAACACCATCTCGGGGAAAAAAGAGGACTTTCAACCGGTAGACGAAGGGAAGGTAAGGTTCTACGCCTGTGGCGTGACGGTCTACGGCCATTGTCATATCGGCCATGCGAGAAGCGCTGTCGTCTTCGATACCCTCTACCGGTACCTCAGAACGAAGGGATACGATGTTACCTATGTGAGGAACTTCACCGACATCGACGATAAGATCATCCGGAAATCCCTGGAAGAGAAGATCCCCTGGAGAGAAGTCGGGGAAAAATACATACGTTCTTTCTATGAAGACATGGACGCCCTCCATATCCTTCGCCCGACCCATGAGCCGCGGGCAACGGAACACATAGACGAGATGATTATGCTTGTCGAGACGCTCCTCAAGAAGGGTCATGCATATCAGGCCGGCGGCGATGTCTATTTCTCTATTGAGAGCTTCAAAGGATACGGACAATTATCAAAAAGACCGCTCGACGAGATGATCGCAGGGGCGCGGGTCGAGATCGATGATAAAAAGAGGAACCCCCTCGATTTTGCGTTGTGGAAGTCGTCAAAACCCGATGAACCGGCATGGGACGCGCCCTTCGGAAGCGGAAGACCCGGCTGGCATATCGAATGTTCTGCTATGAGCACAAAATACCTCGGCAATCCTTTTGACATCCACGGCGGCGGCAAGGATCTTATATTCCCCCACC
>JAQTNJ010000282.1 GCA_028713955.1 Syntrophorhabdaceae bacterium | reverse complement strand
TGGAGCCTTCATAGCCTCTTACGAACGAACTCTGGCCCACACCGATAACTGCTACATCTTTTGCCATACACTCCTCCTTAACTCATTTTTTTGTGTTTTTTCCTCTTTGATACATTGCTACGAACCGGTTATGTTCTTTCATGTCTTTGGAAAAGACATGGGTACCGTCATTTTTTGAAACAAAGTAAAGGTAATCAACCTGGGCAGGATAGAGGGCAGCCATGATGGAGTTTCTGTCAGGATTGCAGATAGGCCCCTTCGGCAATCCTTTGAATGTATAAGTATTGTAAGGGGTGTATGTATCGAGATTGGAACGACTTATAGGGCTGTCAAACATGCCTGTCCCATAGATGACCGTTGGATCGCAGTCAAGGGGCATCCCTTTATTCAACCTGTTATGAAAAACAGCGGAGATGAAGGGTTTCTCAGCCTTCAGTTTTGCCTCTTTCTCGATCATGGACGCAAGGGTAAGCGTCTTGTGCACGTCAAAACCGAGTTCTTCCATCCTCTTTTTTATATCCTCTTTTGTGAAAAATTTAAAGGTTCTCTGAACAATCTTTTCTATAAAATCTTCAACCTCTATCTCCTTACTATAGTGATAGGTATCCGGTGCAAGATAGCCCTCGATGGAATCGGACATGATACCTATCTTTCTCAGATATCCCAGGTTTTTGGTCAGGGCCAGAAACTCAGCGCTTTTCATGATCTGTGACCTGTCGACTGTATCAGCGACATTGAACATATTGTAACCTTCCACTATTTTAAGGGTGTAGATATTCCGTTCACCACGCCCCATCTTTCTGACGATCTTTAATGTTGACATGTCCTTCTTTAACGCATACTCGCCAGCCAGCAGTCTTCCCCTGTAGAGCAACGAACAGAGCACAAAAAGATTCGACGAGAAGATCAAGTCTTCCTTTTTGAGCTTATTTGCAATACTATACAGACTTGTTCCATTTTTCACAACGATATTAACTAACGTACCGTCTGTATCCCTTGGGATACTTGCGAAGATGATGGTCTGTGTGGCTATGAAGATACCAAGAACTGTTATAATGATCTTTCTATCGCGGCTTGTTAGCATCCAGGTATCCTTGTAATATTAGTTGTGATGCGATCATGTCTAAGTATGGTTTCCGCTTTTTGTGGCTTATACTTGCCATCTCGAAGACCCTGTGGGCCTCATTGGTGCTGAACCGTTCGTCCCAGAGTACGACAGGTAAGCCAACGTGCTTCTCTAAGGCCTCTGCGAACTCCATAACCTCTTGCGCCTTTTTACCAATCTCCCCGCTTAGGTCTTTCGGAAGTCCTATGACGATCCTTTCAATATCATATTCCGATATGATATCCCTGAACTCCCTCAGGTCTTTCTTGAGAGAATTTCTTCTGTATACTTTAAGCGCCTGCGCAATACTGTGAGTAGGGTCCGACATGGAGACCCCGATCTTCTTATCCCCCACGTCAAGACAGAGTATCCGCATCCCGTAATTATAGCAATTTTTCCTGAATATTCAAGCACAAAAGGCCTGAGCGGACATATTGCGAACATGTTGTCTTGACAGTCTTTTTTGATTTTATTACATTATGCTGAAGGCTGGCATGAATGCATGATAACATACAGCGGAAAGATCTTTGAAGAAGAGATGGTAAAGACAAGAATCGATGCCTTTTGGAAACATTGGGTGTGAAAAGGCGGTCGCAAGGAGGTAAAGGATGATAACGGCAGGTATAGACAGCGGCGCAAAAAACGTGAAGGTCGTCATTATGAAAGACAATAAGATTATCGGGAAGGCAATGGTCCTCGCAGGTCTGGACAC
Organism: Syntrophorhabdaceae bacterium; assembly: GCA_028713955.1. Taxonomy (NCBI): domain Bacteria; kingdom Pseudomonadati; phylum Thermodesulfobacteriota; class Syntrophorhabdia; order Syntrophorhabdales; family Syntrophorhabdaceae; species Syntrophorhabdaceae bacterium. The sequence goes on along the minus strand of JAQTNJ010000282.1, from coordinate 1,805 downwards.
GAAGGCAGCGGCAAACCAGGCATACGATGAGGCATTAAAGGCGGCAGGTCTGGCAAGAAAAGACATACAGAAGGTCCTTGCTACCGGCGCAGGAAGAAAAGACTGCGACTTTGCTCAGGGCGAGGTTACAGAAGTGAGCGCCGATGCGAAAGGGATCATGTATTTTATGCCTGATACCCATACCGTTATCGATATAGGCGCCGAGGAAGGCAGGGCGGTCAGGGTAAACAGGGACGGCAGTATCGTTGACTTTGCAATCAACGAAAAGTGTGCTGCAGGCGCCGGGACCTTCGTCGAGTCAATGACAAGGGCCCTTGAGACGGAGGTTGAAAAGATGGGAGACCTCTATGACCAGTCAACAAAAGAGATCGGCATGAACGCGCAGTGCGTGGTGTTCGCGGAATCGGAACTTGTGTCGCTAATCCACTCACTGGCCGCAAAGCCGGATATCGTACGGGCGATCCTCGACGCGATGGCGGACAGGATCGTGTCCATGATGAGAAGGGTCGGTGTTGAGAATAATGTAGCGGCAATCGGTGGTGTTGCCCTCAACAAGGGTTTTATCAAGGCCGTTGAGAAAGAGCTGAACATCAGGATCAGCGTTCCTCCGGATCCGCAGTTTATCGGCGCCATCGGCGTTGCAATCGCGGCAGCAGAGTAAAGGATGGAGGTAATACCATGACAGAAGAAAAGAAAGAATTCTGGAGATGGCCGGAATCAAGATGGACAAACCCCGGGATCGATTGGAAGAAGGGTAACTATATTACGGCAGGTATAGACGTCGGTTCTGTCAGCACACAGGGCGTTATCATGGTAGACGGTGAGCTTTACTGCTACGGCAACATGAGAACAGGTTCCAACAGCCCTGACAGCGCGATCAACGTCTTCAACAAGGCAACAGAAGGCACAGGCCTGACCCTGAAAGATATCCGGTTCACCGTCGGCACAGGCTATGGCCGCGTGAACGTTCCTTTTGGAAACAGGGCAATAACAGAGATCGCGTGCCACGCAAGGGGCGCAAACTGGATGTACGGACCTTCAGTAAGGACCGTTCTCGATATGGGCGGCCAGGACTGTAAGGCTATCAAGGTCGACGACAAAGGCAAAGTCGTTGCCTTCCTGATGAATGACAAGTGCGCAGCAGGCACCGGCCGAGGTATGGAAGTCTTTGCAGACCTCCTCGGCGTTCCCATTGAGGACGTTGGCGATATGTCCTTTAAGGTTGCAGAAGAGCCGCCCCCTGTCAGCTCAACCTGCGTTGTTTTCGCGAAATCAGAGGCAGCAAGCCTGCTCCGTGCCGGCTGGCCGAAAGAGAAAGTGCTTGCGGCATATTGTTCCGCGATGGCGCACAGGGTTTTATCGCTCCTCGAAAAGGTCAACGTCGAGAAGGAATTCGCCATCACTGGCGGAATAGCCAAGAACCTGGGTGTTGTAAAGAGACTCACGAAGGAGCTCGGCATCGAGGCATGCGAGACTAAGTGGCACAACAAAGAGTATGCAGACAAAGGGTTCCCCTTTGATACCCAGATTGCAGGCGCAATCGGTGCGGCACTGTTCGGGAAGGCCCTTGCTGAAAAGGGAAGCAAATAGATGAAGGCCAGCTATGGATATAAAGACGGCTCAGGCGATTTCTTCATCACCATAGACACGGATCTGTGTAACGGCTGCGGGGCATGCATAACGGCATGCCCCGCCGGCGTTTTTGTGGTTGGCGAAGACGAGAACGATCCGCTCATTGAAAATCCTGTCGCTGCCGTAGCAAAGGACCAGAGAAAGAAGATCAAATATGCCTGCGGACCATGTAA
>JAQTNJ010000281.1 GCA_028713955.1 Syntrophorhabdaceae bacterium | reverse complement strand
CACTATTCACTATCGACTATTCACCGCCTTTATCGTCTATTTGGATTAAAATAATTGACAAATGTTTGCAATTAGGATAAAAGATTGTGAATTTTTTTTCAATTGAAAGGAGACCCAATTATGAAAGAAGTCGTAATAGTTTCATGTGCGAGGACAGCAATAGGGCAGTTCGGTCAGTCTCTCAAGGACGTACCGGTTGTGCAGTTGGGCGGTTTAGCCATAAAAGAGGCTATCAAGAGGGCAGGGATCAGGCCCTCGAAGAGCAAAGACAAAGAGTTTGCGCCTGATATCTTTGGCGGCAAAACCGACACGGACCTTGAAGCAAAATATTATGACTATGACAGCAGCTTAAAAGAGGTTGTCATTGACGAAGTCGTCATGGGCAATGTTATCCAGGCGGGCCTGGGTCAGAACTCCGGAAGACAGGCGAGTATCAATGCGGGCGTTCCGAAAGAAACAGCAGCCTATACGATCAACAAGGTCTGTTCATCGGGATTACGGGCTATTATCAATGGCATACAGTCAATAGCCGTAGGGGACAACGAGGTTGTCGTTGCAGGCGGAATGGAGAATATGAGTCAGGCGCCTTTTACGATACCGGGACTCCGCTGGGGCGCGAGGATGTTCGATACAAAGGCAGTGGACCTGATGGTCCTCGACGGTGTCTGGGAGATCTTTTACGGATACCACATGGGCTTCACGGCCGAGAACATTGCCGCAAAGTACGGCATATCGAGGGTAGAACAGGATACATTCGGACTTATAAGCCACCAGAGGGCACGGAAGGCGATCAAAGAGGGTCTCTTCAAGGCCGAGATCGTACCTGTTGTCATTCCGCAGAAGAAAGGCGACCCCTTGATTTTCGATACCGACGAAAGACCGATGGACACAACCCTTGAAAAGATGGCAAAGCTTGCCCCGGCATTCAAGAAAGACGGTGGTACAGTAACGGCAGGGAACGCGTCGGGATTGAATGACGCCGCCTCAGCAGCAGTTATCATGTCACGGGACAAAGCAAAAGAGCTTGGCATAAAGCCGATGGGTAAACTGATAGCCTGGGCAAACGGCGGAGTTGATCCTGCATATATGGGACTCGGCCCGGTACCTGCCATCAGAAAGGCCCTGAAAAAGGCAAACATGACCATTGATCAGATGGATATCATCGAACTCAATGAGGCCTTCGCGTCACAGTCACTGGCATGTATAAAAGAGCTTAAGGTCAACACAGATAAATGCAATATGTTCGGTGGCGGCATATCACTTGGCCACCCGATCGGATGCACAGGCGCCCGGCTTGTCACGACAGCCCTCTATCAGATGAAGAGACTGGGACTCAGGTACGGTCTTGTTTCCATGTGTATCGGCGGCGGCATGGGCCTTGCGGCAATTCTCGAAAGCGAGGCATAAGATATGGAGTACAAAAACCTGATAGTTGAGGTAAAGGACGGTATCGCAATTGTTAAGGTGAACAGACCAAAGGCGCTTAACGCCCTCAACTCCGAGGTGTTAACGGAGATCAAGCATGCCGGCGATGCCTTGAATGCGAATAAGGACGTCAGAGTCGTTATCATAACCGGCGAAGGAGACAAGGCATTTATCGCGGGGGCCGATATCCTTGAGATGAAGGACATGACGGCGATCGAGGGTATGAAGTTCTCCCTGAGGGGCTATGAAGCTATTGGTACCCTGGAGAATATGGAAAAGCCCGTTATCGCTGCCGTGAATGGTTTTGCACTCGGCGGCGGGTTCGAAGTGGCTATTGCCTGTGATTTTATCTATGCGTCCGATAAGGCAAAGGTCGGATTTCCGGAGACAACCCTTGGGATCCATCCCGGTTTCGGCGGGACCCAGAGGACGGCAAAGCTCGTCGGCCTCGCGAAGGCAAAGGAACTCATCTTTACGGGAAAGACGATCACGGCCCTGGAAGCATACAAGATGGGACTCATCAATAAGGTCGTTCCTCATGACCAGTTGATGGGTGAGGTCATGGCGCTTGCAGAAAAGATAAAGGCGAATGGTCCCTTTGCGGTAAGGCTCGCCAAGGAGTGCATCAGCAAGAGCCTCTCACTCAATAATAAAGAGGGCCTTATGTTCGAAGCGAAAAACTTTGGATTATGTTTTGCTACAAAAGACCAGAAAGAAGGTATGACGGCTTTTGTAGAAAAGAGGAAACCCACCTATAAGGGGGAATAAAATACATTCAAGGAGGACACTGTGAAGATAGCTGTATGTTTAAAACAGGTTCCTGATACCGAAGCAGAGATCAAATGGGACATTCCGAGCGGAACATTGAAGAGAGATGGAATGGATTCGATCACCAACCCATTTGATGAGTTTGCCTTAGAGGAAGCGCTGCTCACGAGAGAGAACTATGATGGTGAGATCGTTGCGATCAGCATGGGCCCGGAAAAGGCTGCGGATGTCCTGAGGAACGCCCTTGCGCTGACCGTCAATGCGGTGCAGCAGGTCAGTGATCCGGCGTTTGCCGGCTCCGACACATATGCAACGGCCTATGTGCTTGCCGAGGCGATCAAGAAGATCGGCGATGTGGACGTGGTATTCGCCGGAAAGCAGTCTACTGACGGCAATACCGGTGTTGTAAGCGCAGAGCTTGCTGCAATTCTTGGCTGGAGCCAGCTCACATATGTATCAAAGGTTCGTTCGATCGATGCGGCAGGCAAAAAGATCGTCGTGGAAAGGGCCATTGAAGGCGGCAACGAGGTCGTTGAGGCAAAACTCCCCGCCGTGGTTTCTGTTATCAAGGGCATAAATGAGCCGAGACTCCCGAATCTCATGGGTATCAGAAAGGCTGCGAAGGTCGAGATCCCGAAGTGGAACGCAGGCGATCTCGGTGTGGACGCGGGCAAGGTTGGAGCTGCCGGTTCCTGTACAAAGGTTGTTGAGATTGCTGTGCCACCTCCAAGGGGTGCAGGTGAGATCCTGAAAGGTGAAATTGAAGACATCGCGAATACGCTCACCGATAAACTGATTGACCTGAAAGTCATAAAATAACCGGGAGGAGGGAGAACAATGGCTAACGATGTATGGGTATATATAGAACATAAAGATGGAGCGGTAACACCGATGTCTTTTGAACTTCTGGGCATTGGAAAGACGCTGGCAGACGGGTTTGGTTCCAACGTGTGCGCTTTCGTAGTCGGTGAAAAGGCCGACGACATAGCCAAAGAGGCTTTCGCCTATGGCGCTTCCAAGGTATATGCCGTGGAAGGAGCTGAATACAAGGGTTTCAGGCCAGACGCATACTCAAAGGCTGCACATTTCCTTCTTGATAAGTATAAACCGGAAGTGGCGCTTTTCAGGGCAACAAGCCAGGGCACTGATGTTGCGGCAGCAAGCGCGGCATTGCTTGGTTTCGGGCTTTGCACCGACGCTATCGGCCTTGCCGTCGATGGCGGCAAGATGAAGATGACGAGGGCAGCCTTTGGCGGCAACTACACAGTATCGGTGGTGAACGAAAAGGCAGTCCCCCAGATAGCGACAGTGAGGCCCAAGGCATTCGCGATGCCCGCAAAGGATGCGTCAAAAAGCGGTGAAGTGGTAAAAGAGGCTTTTTCAGTTGCAGAGGCTGATCTGAACACGAAGGTCCTTGAGTTCCTGCAGTCGGCAACGGCGGTGAACCTCGTAGAGGCAGATATCATCGTGACAGGCGGCAGGGGCGTAGG
>JAQTNJ010000280.1 GCA_028713955.1 Syntrophorhabdaceae bacterium | reverse complement strand
GTGTCATCGGGGGGCTGGGGAGCTGGGGAGGAACGATCGTTGCCTCCTTTATTATCGGGTTTGCCCAACTCTTTACAGAGGTCTTTATCTCTGCCCATTACCAGATGGTCGTGGCTCTCCTTGCGATCATTATCACCTTGCTTGTCAAGCCATCGGGGATATTCGGCAAGCAGAAAGAACTCGAAGAGCGGGTGTAGTCTATGGAAATGATGCGAAAAGAAAGGATCGACAGAGGGCTCAAGGTCCGCACGGGAGGTCTCTATGCGATCTCCTCCTACCGTGAGATCTTGTATCTTATGGGTCCCAGGCTCCTTCTTATCGTAGGTATCATAGCGCTCCCCTTTATCCTTGAACTCGCCCCTTACTGGAAACGGGTTATCAATATCATGTTTGTCTATTCCCTCCTTGCCCTTTCTTTCGATTTTCTGGCAAACTACGTAGGCCTTGTATGTCTCGGAGGCGCCTTTTTTACCGGTATGGGTGGATATTTTTCGGCGATCTATAACGTCTACCTGGGATTTCCCATCTACCTTGCTATCCCATGTGCAACCATAAGCGGCGCCGTATTTTGTACCCTCTGCCTCCTGCCATGTCTGCCGCTCAGGGGTGTCTATTTTGCTATTGTCACCCTCATGTATCCTCTGCTTTTTACGCGGATCGTAGAGGCAACGAACATCCTTGGCGGTACAAACGGGATCTCGGGGATGGATGGTTTTTCAAACCAGTACGTGGAACATTATGTGATTATCCTGATGATCATTGTTTTCCTTTTTGGTATGAGAAGGTTTGTCAACCAGGACATCGGCCTTGTCCTCCGGGGAGTCAAGGATAATGACCAGTCGGTAAGGGCCTCCGGGATCGATGTCACCCGTATGAAGGTTCTTGCCGTCTTTGTGGCAGCGCTGATCGGCTGTTTTGGCGGGGCGTACATGGCACACCTCTACATGTGGGCAGGCATTTCCCTTTTTGCCCTTGATTTTTCCATTATCCCCATCGCTTCTGTCGTCATCGGGGGCGGCGGGACGCTCGTAGGCGCTATAATAGGAAGTTTTATCCTTGTGCCGCTCTCTGAGATCCTGCGTGCCTTTGGAACATTCCGGATTGTTATTTACTGTGTTATCCTCACGGCATTCATCGTCTTCAAAAGTGAGGGTTTGATGATATACATGCAGAGAAAGTATCACCAGTTTGAACGATGGGTGAAGGTATGAGTGAAGAACCGATACTTTCTGTTAAGGGTATCTCCAAATCATTTGGCGGCCTGAAGGCGCTTATGGATGTTAGTTTTGATGTTCAGAGCGGCGAGGTATTCGGCATTATAGGACCAAACGGTTCCGGCAAGACTACCATTATAAACTGTATCACCGGGTTTATAAAGACCCAGGCCGGTCATGTATATTTCAAAGGAGAGGAGATAACAGGCTGGAAGCCGCACAAGATTGCCGACGCGGGCATTGCAAGGACATTCCAGATCATGAGGCCCTACTACTCGCTGCCGGCATATAAAAATCTGATTATTCCCCTCTGGTCGCCAAGGGCGAGAAAGACGGGCGGATGGCGTGGCGGAGGGAAGCATGGCGACAGAGATACCGTGGCAGTGGATATCCTTGAAGAGATCGGATTTGAAAGGGATTCACGCGTTCCTTACAAGCTCGCTTCGACCTTGCCAACGGGTTACCAGAAGAGACTTGAACTGGCAAGATGCATGGCACTGCGGCCTGAGATCATCTTCTGCGATGAGGTCTTTTCAGGGTTAAGCATGAGCGAGATTGCCGGTATGCTCCCTCTCATCGAGAAGATGAGAGATGAGGGTATCACACTTATCATGGTGGAGCACAGACTGCGGGAACTTTTCAGGGTTGCAACAAGGATCATGGCGCTTAATTTTGGCGAAAAGATCACTGAAGGCGAACCCTCATTTGTTATTGAGGACAAGAGGGTGAGGGAAGCCTACCTTGGAGTTGAAGGGGTATAGACACTATGTTTGAAGCCTTTGAGCTAATGGTCTTTTACGAAAACATGATTGCCCTCAACAATGTGAGCATAGCCTGTGATGAAGGAAAGATCGTTGGTATCTTCGGTTCAAACAGCGCAGGAAAGAGCACATTGATGTACGCCCTTTCAGGTATCCTTATAGACATCAAGAAAAAGGAAGAGATGCGTGGAGGGGAGCGGATCTCTGTATTCGGAAGGATATTTTTTAACGGCAACGATGTAACAACCATTGAAGCGCACCACCGGGCACGGATGGGCATTGTACTCTGCCCGGAACGAAGGAGAATATTCTCGGAGAGCTCTGTCCTCGAGAACTTGAAGATAGGCGCATACCTCTCTTCCAGAAGAGAGGCGCGGGAGAATATGGATTATGTGCTGGATCTTTTTCCACGATTAAAAGATCATCTGAAGAGACAGGGTGGGTTCTTAAGCGGCGGCGAGCAGCAGATGCTCGCGATCGGGCGGGCGCTCATGGCGAACCCGAAGATCCTTCTCCTCGATGAGCCGCTCCTTGGTTTAAGCCCTGCATATCAGGACATAGTCATCAATGGAACGAAGGCGATAAGGGATACTAAAGGTATTTCGATCATTGTCACAGAGCAGTACGCCCGGCCCGTTATGCCTATCATAGATTTTGCCTATATCCTTGAGAACGGTTCGAGCGTTCTTTCCGGTACGCGGGAAGAGCTCATGGACAACCCGGACGTGAAAGCTGCATATTTTGGCGTGTAAGGGGCATATATATGGGATCCTTTGAGCATGAATGTACCTTCTCCCGTTTCTACGAGATGTGTAAAAAGTATTCAGACAAAACCGCTCTTATATATCTCGGGGAACGGTTCACATACGGGTATCTCGAGACGCTCATTGATAAATTCGCAACGGGCCTTTTGAATCTCGGTGTAAAAAAGCAGGACAGGGTAATGCTCTATATCTCCAATTGCCCCCAGTGGATTATTGCAAATTTTGCGATAAACCGGATAGGGGCAGTTGTTGTGCCGGTCTCGCCGATCTACACATCGTTCGAGATTGAATACATGATAAAGGATGCCGGCATTGATACGGTCATATGCCTTGATACAAATTATGTCTATGTGAAAGAGGTCATGGAGAGAACGAACCTGAAAAGGGTCATTGCCACGAGTCTCATAGATTTTGTTTCCCCATGGAAGCGGTTCGTTGCCCACATCTTTGATAAGGTTCCCAAGGGAAAGGTTGAAAAGGATGAAAAGATCCATTTTTTTAAGGATGTTTTAATAGGAGGCTTGACCAAACCGCCTGCCGTTGATATCGATCCTGTGAAAGACCTTTCCTATATCATGTATACGGGTGGGACGACAGGCTTTCCAAAAGGTGTGCCGGGCAACCACATAGGCGAGGTTTCTTATATCCGGGACATCATGGATGATGTAGTCGGTGAGTTCATCCATGAAGGTAAAGATGTGGTACTCATGGTAAATCCCCTTTTCCATATCATGGCAAAGGGTTTTATGATCGCCCTGGGGTTCAATTACGGGAATACGGTGGTCCTCATGCCGATCCCTGAAGTGGATCCCATACTCGCAGCTATTGAGCGTTATAAGGCAAGATGGATGCTTGGTGTCCCAACCCTGTACCGGATGATACTGGAGAATGACCGCCTCGATCAGTATAATCTCAGTTCAATGCGGTACTGTTACTGTGGAGGCGATGTCCTGCCCGT
>JAQTNJ010000279.1 GCA_028713955.1 Syntrophorhabdaceae bacterium | reverse complement strand
GCTCCGGCAATGACGAGGATGAAGGTGGTGACGAGAACGATCTTTGTATGGACAGAGAGACGTTTTTCCAGACCGCGTAATCGGAACGTGATCTCATGGAGGACAACAAAACCGATACCGCCAAGCAGGATAAGCCCGATTATTGTACCATTAACGATGTAGTCGCCTTTGTAGTTCATCAAACTGTCGGAAAAAAGGGAATATCCGCAATTGTTGAAGGCAGAAACGGCGTGATATATAGAGAAATACAGGGCCTGCCAGAAAGGAAAATCATGGATAAAGCGTATCAGAAGAAAAAATGTTCCTATCGATTCAATGACAAAGGTAAAGATAAAAACAGACCTGAGTATTTGATAGAAGTTAGTTTTCGAACTATGCAGGAATGTTGTCTGTACAATCTCTCTCCCCTTGAAAGAGACATTGAGGCCCATCATGCCGAAAAAAAACACGGAAAAGGTTATAATGCCCAGCCCGCCGCATTGGAAGAGGACGATGGTTATGATCTGGCCCGTCAAAGAAAGGTCTTTTCCGATATCAATAACCGTAAGTCCGGTCACACAGACTGCTGATGCCGAGCTAAAAAGGGCATCGATAAAGGTAAGCTGGTCTCTGGCGGCAGAGAAGGGGAGCCAGAGAAGAACAGCGCCGATGAGAATCACCAGTGCAAAACTTATAATGAAAATCCGGGCCGGCGAGAGGATTTTTGAAAAGATGATCCTTATTGTAACGAGAGGGTTTTTTACCATAAGCTGCACATAGGTTTTGAATAGTAAAATGTTACACCATTATCTTTTTCAAATTCAACCATTAGTTAAGTATTTTTTAAGTTACCATTTAAGTTACTTTTGTTCATTTATTGCAGTTTACTTCAGGATTGAGGTATAAACTGGTGAAATAATTGCAGCAGTGTCTAATTTTCGTTGACATATCCTTTTGAATATATATTATAATTGTATGCAGAAAATGCTATTGTAGAAGGGGAATCATGGAAAAACTCACCATTGTCACGAGGAGAAGGAAGGCTCAGCAGCAGGGTCAGGATTCGCCGGTCAACACGATTGAATCGGTCCCGAAGGAACAGGAGATTCAGGAAGTATCGAATGTGCCGAACCTTATGTTGCCGCCGAGTTTCCATATCCATGATGGTGATAACCTCATCTTCAAAGAGGTTACCGGTGATGAAGAACAGATATTTTCTATTGAGCTGACGCCACAACAGTCGCAGGTTGTCCAGTCAATGAACTTAATAAAAGATCTGGTAGGCGGGAAGCATCAGGGTGTCAAGATATCGATGGAGGAGGCTGAAGGCGGTAAGACTGCCTTTAATTTTCATTTCAAGCCTGTTTATACCACGAGGATGCTCAACTCCAAAGATGTGGCAACGATGCTCCAGATAAGCAGGAGCTTTCTCTACAAACTTGTGAGACTGAAAGAGATAAAGAGTTACAAGATAGGGAAACTGAGGCGTTTCTTACTTGAGGACGTTATAGATTACCTGAGTGGCAATATACAGTTATAGGGAGCAGGGAGGTTTATCGTAGATGACGACAGAAGTAGTTGCAACGAAGTCTTTTCCCGCCATAGAAGGAGGTCAACTACATGTATACTGAATACTGGGGTCTTAAAAAGCCACCATTTGATAATGTGCCGGACCCGTCGATGTATGTGGAATCCCACGCATCGGTTGAAAATACGATAGCCGAGACTCTTTTTGCAATAGAGGAAGGGAATGAGTGCCTCACCGTTATTGTCGGCGATGTAGGCCTGGGTAAAACCCTGTCGTTAAGGATGATCCTTGATTCACTGGATCACGAGAAATACAAGATTGCCTTTGTCACGAACCCCGATATGTCCTTTGTCCAGCTATTAAAGGAGATCATAGGTCAATTGACGGGAAAACAGTGCGAAAGAAGGGGCAAGGTCGATCTCCTGGAGACTTTCAACAAACTTTTATTTGAGACGATCGATGAAGGGAAAAAGGTGCTCATATTTATAGACGAGGCGAATGCCATATCTCCGGCCAATCTGGAGAGCCTGAGGCTCCTTACGAATATGCAGGATGATACAAGGAACCTTTTTACCATAGTCCTGGCGGGACAGATGGAACTGGCAAGCAGGCTGGAACATCCGAAACGGGCCAATCTTTTTCAGCGTATCGGAACATACAACAGGATTGACAAGATAGAGTCTGAGGAATTGGTCAGGAACTACGTTGAGACACGGGTGAAACTGGCAGGTGGAACAAGGAACATTTTTACCGATGACGCGATCCACTGGCTCTGGGAATACTCTGACCACGGAGTGCCCCGCCTTGTCAACAAGATTGCCAAGTTATGTCTGAAGGCAGGAGAGACGAACCGCTTCGATACCATCATAGGCGATGTGGTAAAGCAGATTGGTGAGCGTTTTGAAAAGCTGACAGGTCCTGCTATCCAGAAGAGAAAGAGCAGAGAACGGCCGACGCCTCAGGCGCCCCGTGAAGAGATTGTAACGGAAAAGGATAGAAAGAAAAAGATATTGCCGAAAGAGGCAAAAGCAGAGCACGTTGCACCGCCGCCTCCGCCACCTGAGGAAGTTGTACGGGAAGTAGTGGTAATACCTCCGGAACCGCAGGTCACTATCCCGCCGGCTGAAGAAAAGATACAGGAACCCCTTGCAGAAGTACCGCCACCACCGGCCGCAGAGCCTCCGCCACCACCGGCCGCAGAGCCTCCGCCACCACCGGCTGCAGAGCAGCCACCAACGCCACCGCCCCCCGAAGCTCCTCCGGAACCACCGGATGAACCGGATGTGGCAACTATCGCTGGATTTAAGATCAAGATCGACATCCCACCCCATATCCTTGAGCAGACACAGTCTGCAAATACCGAACACCGGAGAAAGATCGCAGGGGTACTGGCCGCACAGACGCTTGAAAAGAATCCCCAGTTAACAGCTTCACCGTCTGTTGACCCGGTATCGATATGGAGCGAGATCCTTAATGTGATAATGAAAAAACTGGGGTCCTAAGGCTGTAGATTCTCTTCAAGGCCTTTCAGCATCTGAAGGGCTTTTGAATTTTTCGGATTAATTGAGAGGATAAAATATAATCTTTTCTTGATCTCTTCTGACTTTTCACTGATGAAGTTTTCCAGATTTTTCTCATATTCCAGGCGGGCAAGGTTAAAGTGGGCCTCCTCCTGGAAGTTGTTCAGGTTCAGTGATCGCCTATAGGCAGTTATAGCCTCGTCATCCTTTCCCATTTCCTCGTAGATGGAGCCAAGATTATTCCACGCGTCCGCGTTCCGGTCGTCCAGTTCCAATACCCGTCTGAAACACTCCAGCGATTTGTTGTATTCTCCATGCTGGATGTAGAGGTTGCCGAGATTAAATAAGGCCTTGATGTGGTCCGGGTCTATTGCAATAACCTCCTGGTACTGTTCCATGGCCTCGTCAAACATATCGTGCCTGTCATACATAACGGCAAGACAAAAATGTGGTGACGCTGTACCGGGATCTACCTCGATGGCCTTTTTCCAGAGGCTGATCGCGCCATTGTAATCACCCTGAAGATCGGCGATGTTGGCAAGATTGACGAATGCCTCGGGGTCGTTCGGATTTAGCTGGAGAGCCTTCTGGAACATCTGCTTGGCGCTGCCGAATCTCTCCATCTTTTCATAGACGTACCCCAGATTGTTGTATGCCTCGATGCTATCCGGTTCCAGTTG
>JAQTNJ010000278.1 GCA_028713955.1 Syntrophorhabdaceae bacterium | reverse complement strand
CTGTCAAGAGGGCTTGTGCGGAGCTCTGTTTCAGGTGCAAAAGACACAATAGGCAATTTCTGGGTTGATCTCACCCGTTCCGTCATATACGTCCTGCTTCCCCTGTCGCTCATCGGGTCTCTCGTCTTCGTCTCGCAGGGTGTGATACAGAATCTCAGCGCCTATAAGGATATTACAACGCTGGAAGGGGTAAAACAGGCTATCGCCATGGGCCCTGTCGCATCCCAGGAGGTCATTAAAGAACTGGGAACAAACGGCGGCGGGTTCTTCAATGTGAACAGCGCCCATCCGTTCGAGAATCCCACGCCTTTTACGAACTTTCTGCAGATGCTCCTGATCTTCGCCATCCCGGCCGCACTTACCTATACATACGGAAAGATGGCAAAGGATCAGAAAGAGGGGTGGGTAATCTTCGCCGCCATGGCCGTTCTCTTTCTTTCAGGCGCAATGATCGCCTGCTGGGCCGAATCCCATCCGAACCCTGCGTTGGCGGGACTGCCCCTCGATCACAGCGCCGGGAACATGGAGGGCAAGGAGATCCGCTTCGGAACCGCAGGCTCCGCCCTGTTTGCAACGATCACCACTGCCGCGTCGTGCGGAGCGGTCAATGCCATGCATGACAGTTTTACCCCCCTCGGCGGGCTCGTACCGCTCACAAATATCATGCTTGGGGAGGTCGTATTCGGCGGTGTCGGCGCAGGACTTTACGGCATGCTCGTGTTTGTCATTATCGCGGTGTTTATTGCCGGCCTTATGGTAGGCCGCACACCGGAATACCTTGGAAAAAAGATCGAGGCAAGGGAGATAAAATATTCGATGATCTACGCGCTCATATTCCCCTTCCTGATCCTTACCTTTGCCGCCTGGTCAGCGGTTGTGCCCTACGGTCTATCATCGCTGGGAAATCACGGACCCCACGGACTTACCGAGCTCCTTTACGCCTTTTCGAGCGGGGCAGGCAACAACGGCTCGGCCTTTGCCGGGCTCAACGCAAACACGCCCTGGTGGAACGTAACGATGGGTATTGTGATGTTTGTGGGAAGGTTTTTTATGATAATCCCTGTCCTTGCGATTGCCGGTTCAATGGCGGCAAAAAAGGCAATCCCGCCGGGACCGGGTACATTTCCCACAAACGGCGTTCTCTTCATGATCCTCCTTACAGGCGTTGTAATGATCGTTGGCGCCCTCACCTTCTTTCCCGCCCTCACATTGGGGCCGATCGTGGAACACTTTATCGGACAGGCAGGGAGGTTATTCTGAGATGATAAAACGAAAAAGAGAGATCGCGCTCTTTGACAGAAATATCCTGCGGCAAAGCGTGTGGGAAAGCATAAAAAAACTATCACCACGGGTGATGGCCGGAAACCCCGTCATGTTCGTAGTAGAGATCGGGAGTTTTCTTACCTCCATTCTGTTCATAAGAGATATCTTTTCCCCTGATCGCGCCGCTGCACCCCTGTGGTTTACCGGCCTGGTGAGCGTCTGGCTGTGGTTTACGGTAATCTTTGCCAATTTCGCAGAGGCCGTTGCAGAGGGGAGAGGCAAGGCGCAGGCAGAGGCCCTGAAGAAGATGAGAAGGGACACAACAGCGTTTCTTTACCTGGAAGGCAAGGAATGGGCAATACCCTCATCGCAGCTTAATAAAGGTGACGTTGTCATGGTGAAGGCGGGTAATATCATACCGGGCGACGGCGAGGTGATCGAGGGCATCGCATCCGTCGACGAATCGGCCATTACCGGCGAATCTGCGCCGGTAATCAGAGAAAGCGGCGGGGACCGCTCGGCTGTAACGGGCGGCACCAAAGTCCTTTCAGATCAGATCATCGTGAAGATTACTGCAAAACCCGGTGACTCCTTTCTCGACAAGATGATCTCCCTCGTTGAGGGCGCGTCACGTCAGAAGACGCCCAACGAGATCGCCCTTCATATCCTGCTTGTGGGATTGACCTTCATCTTTCTCCTTGTCTGCGTAACCCTCATTCCCCTCGCGTTTTATTCAAATATCCGGCTTTCCGTCACTGTTGCGGTGGCCCTCCTTGTCTGTCTCATACCGACCACGATCGGAGGGCTGCTCTCTGCCATCGGCATTGCGGGGATAGACAGGCTCGTCAGGAAGAATGTCCTTGCCACAAGCGGAAGGGCCATAGAGGCGGCAGGAGACGTTGACACCCTTCTTCTGGACAAGACAGGGACGATAACCCTCGGGAACAGGATGGCTGTGGAGCTGATCCCTGTAAATGGAACAAACCCTGAAGATATTGCCTATACGGCATACCTTTCAAGCATATCGGATGAGACACCTGAGGGACGATCGATCATCACCCTTATCGCATCGCAATTTCCCGATAAAAAGTTCGATCAGGAAGCCGGGGAGGTCGCATTTATCCCCTTCAGCGCCTATACGAGGATGAGCGGATATGATGTCGATGGGGTCCCTGTCCGGAAAGGGGCTGTGGACGCGGTATGCAAGTTTGTGCAGGAATCGGGCGGATCTGTTCCGGCTGAGGTTCACCAGATTGCCGGGCGCATAGGCGACAGCGGCGGAACGCCTTTAGCCGTGTCACGGGGAAACACGATACTCGGCATCATCCATCTTAAGGACATCGTGAAGGAAGGAATGCGGGACCGGTTCGAGCGTTTCAGGGCCATGGGAATAAAGACCATCATGATCACCGGTGATAATCCGAGGACAGCCGCGGCTATCGCTAAGGAGGCAAACGTCGACGGCTTCCTCGCTGAAGCGACCCCGGAGGCAAAGATGAATTTCATCAGGGAAGAACAACTGAAGGGAAGGCTTGTAGCTATGACAGGGGATGGGACCAATGATGCGCCCGCGCTCGCCCAGGCAGATGTGGGGATGGCCATGAATACCGGGACGCAGGCCGCCAGGGAGGCTGCAAACATGGTTGACCTTGATTCGGATCCGACGAAACTTCTTGAAGTCGTTGAGGTGGGAAAACAACTCCTTATGACAAGAGGAACGCTCACAACCTTTTCCATTGCCAATGACGTGGCAAAATACTTCGCGATCCTCCCTGCCATGTTCGCGGGAGTCTATCCGGAGATATCCCCGCTCAACGTCATGAGCCTCGCTTCTCCGTGGAGCGCTATCCTCTCCACGGTTATCTTCAATGCCATAATCATCATCTTTCTTATCCCCCTCGCCCTCAAAGGTGTTCAATACCGGCCCCTGGGAGCAAGCATCATCCTCAGGCGTTCTCTCCTTATCTATGGACTCGGCGGCGTGATCACGCCTTTCGTCGGTATCAAGGTCATCGACATGCTGTTGAAGGCCGTAGGTCTTGCTTAGGAGGTATACGATACCGTGAAAATAATCTTTCGTTCGGCTATAGGCATTACAATCTGCACGCTTGTTCTTACCGGGATCATGTACCCGCTTTTTATCACCGGCATCGCTCAAGTACTTTTTCCCTACCGTGCGGGAGGGAGCCTGATTACCGGTGGAGAGGGCAATATCGTCGGCTCGGAGCTCATTGCACAGGACTTCAGGGATCCGGCATATTTTCATCCAAGACCTTCCGCGGCAGGAGGGAAGGGGTATAACGGGGCTGCCTCCTCGGGATCCAACCTTGGTCCAACCTCAAAAAGACTCAGGAACAGGGTGACGAAGGAGATAGAACGGTTAAAGAAAGAAAATCCAGCGGCGGAAGGCCCTATTCCCGTAGAACTCGTAACAACCTCCGGAAGCGGGCTTGATCCCCATCTCTCTCCATCGGGTGCG
>JAQTNJ010000277.1 GCA_028713955.1 Syntrophorhabdaceae bacterium | reverse complement strand
TACCTTTGCGGTCGTACGAGCCGGGCGTGAAGTATCCGGTTATCATAAAGAAGCATCCCAGCACCCATGTCCTGTTCACGCTCATGAGCAGCGAAAGCACGAGGTTCGTAAATGCATCGTCGGTATTCTCATAGTAATACCAGCCGCTATGGGCGCCGTACGTAAGGGCGATATGGTGGAGGATGACGAGCACCGTGAACAGAAGCCGCATATTGTCGATGTAGAGCATCCTCGCAGACGATCCGGCTTTTGTCTGCATCTCCCCTGTGGTCAATCCCTTCGATAAGGGCATTCTGTCTTGATCCTCCGTTCTGTTCTATCCGATTCTATTCAATTGCCTGCAATTGTAGTTAATTTGCAGACACAAGTAAATTAAAAAAACGGCTTGAAAAGAAGCGGTAAAAATGAGAACCTTGAACAGAAAATGATCGAAAACAGGTCTCAGCAACGCCTCATCGTCATAAGCGTTGCCTTCAGTTCTTTCATGGCAAGGCTTAACAATTACACGGTCAATGTCTCTCTGCCGACCATCTCCCGTGATTTCAATGTCGGGACCGGCGAGGCCTCCCGTATCGTTATGTCGTACCTCCTTATCATAACCAGCTCCCTTCTGTTATTCGGGAAGCTGGCAGACAGGCTGGGATTAAAAAGGATATTCATCATTGGTTATATAGTCTTTGTCGCGGGCTCCTTTTTATGCGGCATTGCCCAGGACATCAATACGCTGATCGGCTCGCGCATGGTTCAGGGCGTAGGCAGCGCCATGCTTCTTGCCACGAGTTTTGCTATCATCTCGAAATTCATACCCTCCGATCGGACAGGGTGGGCCTTCGGCATAACCTCCACGGCCTCCGCGCTTGGAGTGGCAACGGGAGCCCCCGTCGGCGGATTGATAACGGGCTATTTCTCATGGCACTGGGTCTTTCTCATCAATGTGCCTATTGGCATCATCGCCTTTATCATCGCAAGCAGAAAGATACCCGATGAAAGACCCCGAACAAGAACGGGCGAGCCGGAGCGATTCGATTTCATCGGCGCCGTGCTGAGTTTCTCGGGTCTCGCAATACTCCTCCGTGCATTAAACATGGGAAAGGAACTGGGCTGGGGTTCCCCGTCCATCATCTTAAGCTTCCTGGCATCAATCATAGTGCTCTCGCTTTTTCTCATCCGGGAAAAGAGGTGCAGCGCGCCGCTTCTGGACCTGGCGCTCTTCAAGGACCTCAGATTCACCTTCGTCCTGTCTGCAACGTTCATGGCGTACCTGCTCATAGCGGGCAATGCCTTTCTGATGCCTTTCTATCTGGAGATCATAAAGGGCCTGAACCCCCAGAAGACAGGTATGATGCTCCTGGTATATTCAATAATCTATGTCATCATATCTCCTTATGCAGGGAGGCTTTCCGACAAGATCAGGCCGGGTTTCCTGTGCATCATTGCCATGATCTCGGCTACGGCCTGCTCATTGTTTTTCTCTTTCACTCTTCAGTTTCAGGGTTTTTTGTTCATCTTCATATTTCTCATCTGGCTGGCGCTGTCGTATGTCCTCTTCTTTTCACCGAACAACAACCAGGTGATGAGCCTTGCGCCTGAGAACAAGCACGGAATTGCCTCAGGTCTGTTCAACACTACAACAAATTTAAGTTATGTATTTGGCGTTGCCATATTCGAAACGGTCTTTTCCCATGCGATCCCGGGCGTCTCTTCGGCAAAGGCGAGCTTGCTCAACTCCGATATTCCCCACGAGATATTGTTAAAAGGATTTCAAGCCACGTATATATTTGGCGGGCTGGCATGCTTCGCTGCCTTTTTGTTCTCTCTTGCAGCAGGGAAAATCACAAAGAGATAAAGACAGCTTTCAGCAATCAGCTCATGGCAAACTCAATACTCGTCGCTGGATGCCGGAGCATAGCGCATAGCGGAACAACCATAAGCCGTAAGGAGTCTTTTGACTCTCTGCCCTCGGCTCTCCGCTCTCTGCTGCCTTTCAGCTGACGGCTATCTACTATCGACCGCCTTTATACTATCGACTGTTTTATTTAATTCGGATCGTGCGCCTTCACGTAATCAAGGATCTCCTGTGCGAGCCCTGGCGCAACCTGGATCTTTGAGTAATCGATGGAAACATTGTTCAGATATTGCAGGATAAGGGCATCCCCGGTGTGGTAAAAGGGGAGGATGCCTGCAATAAAAAAACCCAGTTCTTCAAACTTTGAGCAGAGCTCCCCTGTACAAGGGTTTTCAAGACACAGATGGAGCAGGATCTCATCGATCTTCTTAATACACAGTTCTTTCAGTATCGTCCTCACATCCGATACGGCATTCTTTCCATACCGTTGTATCTCCATGATAGCCCTGTTGTAGCCGGGAATAACGCTGACCGATATCTCTGAGTGTTCCTCCATTGCTTCCGTCGATAAATGCCCAGCGGGCGGCTCAAAGACCCTGTCAATGCCGATATCCTGGCAGATCTTCCTGATGAAAGAGGTGTGATGTTCCGGAGGGAAGAGGGTTATCCCGGGCGGGTTTTCGATAGGGAGAAAACCGTATACAAGTGATCCCCGCTGGCTAAGCACCTCATGGATGCCCTTGTACGTCCTGTCCGCAGGTATAACGCCGATGGCTACGGCGCATCTCCTGAACCCCACCTTAAGGCCGGCCTTCTGCGCATAGATATGCTCTGTGGTAGCCTTGCTGAAAATGCCCATAAGCCCTGCCTTGCGTGCCTCTTCCACGAGTCTCCCGATCATTATGTTCTGACACCCCTGCCCGCGAAAATCAGGCTGCACGGCCGCCATTCCCGCCTCGGCGATCCTTTCTTCAGGATTGTCCCTTATGAGGGCCACGTGGCCCACTATCTGATCATCATCCGTGACGGTCACCACTGAGATGATCTTTCTTTCCTGTACGAGCCGGGCAAATTTCTCCGGATAATAAATGGCATCAATGCTGTAGGTATAACCGTAGGCACGGTAGAAAAGCCTTGAGACCGCAGCGGCCTCTGAGGCCTCCATCAGGCGCACGGTAAAGGGCCTCTTCCCGACGGGACGTACCTCCGCCGCCACGGGGGCAGGAAAGAGCTCGAGCTCACTTTTGTCATGGTACTCCTCGATGCTCTTATAGGGAAGGTACTTTGTGAGATGGAGCTCCTTGCCCTCCCTCCCGAGGTTATAGAAGGCCAGCTCGTCAACGCCCTTTTTCATAAGATAGGAGCCAAGACCGGCTCCGGGGATATCGTCAAGACCCGTTGGGGTTATGTATTCAGGGACCAGGCTTGGGGCGTAGGGCAGGCCTTTATCTTTGATGATGATCCTGAGTCCCGACGAGACCGGTTCAAGGATGATCTGATACGTGGCCTTCTCCGACGGCTCAAAGGCATGTTTCACTACGTTCACTATGGCCTCTTCCAGCGCGAGGAGCATCATCTGGACATCCATCTTTTGAAAACCGATGTTCTCCGCTATTTCTCTGGCATAGGCCTGGATTGCAGGCAGATAAGCGATATCGTTGGGAACGATAAGTGTTGAGGATCGGGTCACCATAAATTTATATACCGCCTTCCGTCAGAATTGCCTCTTTTTTCCGTCAGAGCAGATGATTTCCACCGTTACCGCCGGGTCCTGCACGGCGCGGTGGATTATCTTTCCCACTACACGGTTGTTGTTCTCGTTTGTCTCCGTCACATCATTGTTCAGGTCAACATCTGCGCGAAAAGAGGCTTCGCCCTCGTCCTGGAATGTGACCGATCTGCTGAAATAACGGTGTTCTCCCTTCTTGAG
>JAQTNJ010000276.1:1541-3822 GCA_028713955.1 Syntrophorhabdaceae bacterium | reverse complement strand
AAAAAGCCTCTGCCAAAACTCATCAATGGAAGGGACCTCCTCTCGCTCGGCTTTGCCGAGGGACCTTCCGTCGGTAAAGCCCTCAACGAGATACGCGAAAAACAGATCGCCGGTGAGATACTAACCAGAGAGGGGGCAATGGCATACGCGAGGGAACAGCTAAGTCAGCTCATGGCTCATAGCTCATGAAACATCGTATATCGTAGTTCGTATATCGTATATCGAAATACAGAACAAATTCTGATGAAAGCTGTCAGCTTTCCTTTGTCATCGCGAGGAGCGAAGCGACGTGGCGATCTCATCTATTGAGATTGCTTCTCCCGCTGGAACGGAATCGCAATGACACTTTTTTGATTTTGTTTAGTTTCTCGATATACGGTATACTATATACTATATACTATATACTATATACGATATACGAGATACGAGATACTATATACCATTATGTTCGCTGTGAGCCTGCTTTAGGGTGACCATGAAACGTTCCGTCACTTCACTCCCACTCCATTACGGGAAGGCCCCTCCCTGGCTCTTTCAAAAAATGAAGCGTTTCTCCGCTGCCCTGACGGAGATTATTCTCTTCGAATTCGGACCGCAGGAGTTCCTGGCCAGGATAGCAGACCCGGTCTGGTTTCAGGCCTTTGGTTGCGCAGCCGGTTTTGACTGGCACAGCAGCGGCCTGACCACGACACTCTGCGGGGCGCTCAAAGAAGGGATCGCCCTTCTCGGTGAAGACATACCCCTGGCGGTCTGCGGCGGAAAGGCAAAACGGGCAATTAATACACCCGCGGAGATAGAACAATACGGGGAAAAATGGGGAACTGATACCCGGTATCTCACGTCGTTAAGCCGCCTCTGTGCAAAGATCGACAATGCAGCAATACAGGACGGATACAACCTGTATCACCATACCTTTATCTTTACGACGAAAGGTGAATGGGCAATCATCCAGCAGGGGATGAACGGGGAGAAGAAGGATGCACGACGCTATCAGTGGCTGTCAAGGGATAACCTCGATCTTACATCGGACCCCCATACAGGTATCACCTGTAACGATAGGGGCGATGTCCTTAATTTTGTTGCAGGAGAAAGCGGCAGCGCGAGGGATGCTGCCGTAGATTTCACGAGAGAGAACCCCGATACCATGATCAGGATGTGGAAAGATATTGCCCTCACTATGCCTGAGCGTCATTATATCTCTGCAAAGGATGTAAACGAGAAACGCCTCTATAAGGCATTCAGGACCCTTCATGAGTCACAGTCTGAAGATTTTAAAGATCTCATCCAGGTACAGGGTGTGGGACCGCGAACCATTTCAGCCCTTGCCCTTATCGCTGAGCTCGTCTATCAGGCACCTCCAAGCTTCAGGGACCCCGCTCGTTTCAGTTTTGCCCACGGCGGTAAAGACGGGCATCCCTTCCCTGTCGATAAAAAGACCTATGAACATTCGATAGATTTTCTGCAAACCTGCATAGACAGGGCAAAGATCGGCGACAGGGAGAAACTCGATGCGTTAAAGAGGCTGTCAACGCTGTAAGGCTTTCACGCTATGCGCATAGCGCTTCGCGCAAAGCGAATATATGACAGCTTTATTCGATGTATTTACCCCGGATTTTCCATCAGGATGAGCATCTGGGTTTACACGCTCTTCCGCAGCGTGACCCTGAAAAGTTTTTTTGGGAGTCTCGACTCTTCACATTCTTCAACGTTGACAACCACATAACCTTTCGCGAGATCGTCTATTTTCTTTCTGCTGAAGTAATGGACAATAAACCCGTTCATCTCATATATGTCTTCTCCATGTTGAGCGCCCTTTCCATAATGCGGGTCTTTAGTATTTCTGACAGTGTAAACATGAAACCCACCGGGCTTCAAAATCCTCCGGACCTCGCCGGCGAGAAACTCGAGTTCGGCAGTTGTGAGGGCCATACAATAAAGCATGTGCGCGAAACACCCATCAAAGGACCGGTCGGGAAAAGGCAGGGGGAGTCGCACATCATGGACACTGGCCATCACCAATCCCGAAAGACCAATATTTTCCGCCCTTTCACGTATTAGACGGATGCCGCTTTCCGAGTAATCAATCACATGGACTGAAAAACCATTCTCTGCAAAAAACACCGTATCTCTTCCCTGCCCTCCTCCGAGCTCAAGGATACTTCTGGCACCATCTCTATGAAAAATTTCGCTGGCGATTCGTGCTGTTTCGCTTGGACCCCGGCCGAACATATCGGGGATATCTAAAAGTTTGCTGTCCCAGTGGGGGCGCTGCCCGTCAAGG
>JAQTNJ010000276.1:0-1441 GCA_028713955.1 Syntrophorhabdaceae bacterium | reverse complement strand
GTATTCCTTCAGATCGAGGGCGTGATCTGTGCCGGGCTGTATCGTTGCATCCCGTGAGTACCCGAACTTTGACCAGTATCCTGTGCCTTCTTTCTCCACAAATTCAAGGCTCACAATGGTTTTGACGCTCTTATAGCCGTATTTCGACGGCATGATCAACCGGAGGGGCCCGCCATGGATATCCGGCAGAGGAGCGTTATCCATCTCGTAGACAAAGAGGACCCGCGGTTTTAACAGTTCCCCGAGGGGAATATACTCATAATAATCGTCTGCAGCATAAAAATAGAGAAACCTTGCCTGTTTTTTAGGTTTTACAACATCAAAGAGCGTCTTTGCCCGAAATCCACCCCATTTTGCCTTGCTCGACCAGGACTCCACGCATTTCATCCGCGATACCTGGGTATCTTTTAAGAGTTTTTTGACTGCCGCGAGATTGAAGCTCTGCGGATTCTCACACAACCCGCTGACCTTCAATACCCACTTTGCAGGGTCAACAGGCTTTATGGGCTTGATGAACCGTATGTAAAAGCCTTCCCTGTCCTCGTTGTCGAGTATGCGCTGCGCCTCTTTTGCATCTAACGAGAAGGGGATGAGACAGGATACACCGAAGGCGCTGACGAGCTGTATAAATTTACGCCTTTCCATGTCCTTTTCAAAGATCATGTATATAATATAACCATTCTCTCCGCTATTGACAAACAAAACAGAATAGTTACATTTATTAAACAATGAAAAGAAGGGATTTTCTGAAGGTTGCCATTGGTTCATGCCTGTTCGGCGGGATATCCTGCGAGGTGTTCGCCCAGGGGACTTCCGTCGTCGCGCTTGCTGAAGGACAGGACTACGGGGCAATCACGAGAAACGTTATCTCTGCGCTCGGCGGCATGCGGAGTTTCGTAAAGCCCGGGAACACCGTCGTCGTCAAACCGAATATCGGCTGGGACAGAAAACCGGAATACGCCGCTACCACCCACCCTCTTGTCGTAAAGGCAGTCGTTGAAGAATGCGTAAAGGCAGGGGCAAAAAGGGTAAAGGTATTTGATATTCCCTGTAATGACCCCCGGAGGTGTTATGAGAACAGCGGCATCCAGGACATCCTGAAGGGTCTGAAAAATGTGGAGATGAAACACGTCGAGCGGGAACGTTTCAGGAACACAAAGATCAATGGCGCCTTCCTCAAAGAATGGGAGCTCTACGATGAGGCGCTGTCCGCGGATGTCCTGATCAATGTCCCTATCGCGAAACACCACGGGCTGACGAGATTAACGCTGGGGCTGAAGAATATGATGGGTATAATGGGCGGAAACAGGGGATATATCCACCGGAACATGGACGACGCCCTCGCTGATATAAATCGCACTGTCAGGAGCCACCTTACGATCATCGATGCCACGAGGATACTCCTCGATCATGGTCCCCAGGGAGGCAGCCTGAAAGACGT
>JAQTNJ010000275.1 GCA_028713955.1 Syntrophorhabdaceae bacterium | reverse complement strand
AAACCGCAAAACCACCTCCATAGCTTCTCATAATAACCCCCCTTCCCCCTGGGAACCCACCCAGGGGGTTTTCTTTGGCAGGTGTTTTTCTTTACAAGGATAGTCTTTTATTGTAAGATGTTTGCGAAATGGGTTTATCCAGCCTCAACGCATACTCCGGCGGACTTTTTAGTCTTATCTATTCAGCAGGTCCTGTAGCAAAGGCAGTCATGCTGATTCTCTTAATCTTTTCGGTGATTTCCTGGACAATTATGTTTGTAAAGTTCCGTCAGTACGGAAGGGCGGAAAGGGAAGGAGAACGTTTTTTTCATGCCGCACGGGAGGCCGATTCCTTTAAAAAGCTCATAACCATATACAGGGACAGCCCGGACAATTCTTTTTACAGACTCATCCTGGCTTGTTACAAGGAGATTACAAAGAGACAGAAAGAGAACAACCCCGACATAAAACCGGGAACAATTCCAATTATAGAGAACGCCCTGAAGATTACCATCTCCGAGGAATCGACAAGGCTTGAGCGAAGACTCTCGTTCCTTGCAACAACCGCCAACGCCTCCCCCTTTATAGGTCTCTTCGGAACGGTCTGGGGGATTATGGACTCTTTCCGGGAGATAGGTGTCAGGGGAACGACAAGCCTTGCCGTTGTGGCCCCCGGCATAAGCGAAGCCCTCATTGCCACTGCGATGGGGCTTGCAGCGGCCATCCCCGCAGTACTTGCATATAATTATTTCTCAGGCAGGCTCAGAAGGATCATATCGAGGATGGAGAATGCATCCATGTACCTGCTCAATATCATTGAAAAATGAAATTATCGCAAGACAAAGGACCCCTGTCGGAAATAAATGTTATACCCCTCGTTGATGTTGTCCTTGTTCTTCTCATAATCTTTATGATCACGGCTCCCATGATGCAGCACGGAATGAATATCGACATACCGAATGTCACCGCAAAGCCCCTGCCCACCAAAGACGAACCCCAGATACTGAATATCACAAAGGAACAAAGGCTTATACTAAATGAGAAGAGACTCGGCATGAGGGAACTCAAACCTGCTATCCAGCTTTTATTCGCCAATAAAAGCAATAAAGAGATCTTTCTCAGGGCTGACAAGGATGTTCCATACGGATTCGTTGTAAAGTGCATGGGGGTCATACGTGAAGCAGGGATCGGGAAGATAAATATCGTAACCAAACCCCTTGAGGAATGATGCGCGAAGAAGCTTGGTACAAAATGCTCATCATCTCTTTTGCGATCCACGTCTTCGTTATCGCCGCGTTTAGTATACCCTTGAAAAGATCATCAAAGAGGTTCGATGCCCTATCGTCGTACTCTGTCAACCTTGTCGGCGAACTTGGCGGCCGGGGAGGTTCAACAGGGGCAGGGCATGCTGCCGAAAAGGCCCTGCCCGAAAAGCCCGTCCCTGCAAAGCCGGCACGCGTTGTCAAGAAGCCTGCCCCTATAAAAAAACCTGCGAAAGAAGAGGTTTCGTTATCAAAAAAGAAGGTTGCTGCCCGGGAGAAGACCACCAAGGAAGAACTGAGCCGCCTCGATGAGCGGATTCGTGATATGAAGAAGAAGGCGGATTATCTTGATGTATCAAAGACAAGGACTGCCGGTGCAGGCGGCAAAGGGGGGACAGGCGCCGGCGCCCCCGGACTGCCGTTCGGGTCTGAAGGCGGCGGCAAACCGCTCGATCCGGTGACACAGAGGTATATCCTTGATATCTGGGACAAGGTAAAGAGCGCCTGGGGTGTGCCCGGTATGACATACAAGAAGGACCTCGAGACGATTGTGATCATTAAGATACGGAAAGACGGAAGGATCGTGGATATCAGTGTCGAAAAAAGGTCCGGTAACAGGATATACGACGAGTCGATCCTGAGGGTTTTGAGGGCTGTTGACCCCCTGCCGCCCATACCGGCATCGCTCAACATGGATTCTATGGAACTGGGTTTCAGGTTCCTACCCGGTGACCTTTCATGAGTACGTTGCAAAGTGTTATTATGGGGGCCATCCAGGGTATCACAGAGTTTTTGCCCATCAGCAGTTCAGCACACCTCATAGTCATCCCATGGTTTTTCCACATCGATGAAGGCAATATCAACAAACTTACCTATGATGTGATGTTGCATTTCGGTACACTTCTGGCAATCCTCGCCATATACGGCAAAAGATTCATCCGCGTTATCATTGAAGGCTTTATTGACCTCAGGGGTGGAAGATTCAAGGATGCCCTGCTTTTAAAGATCATTGTTGCCACTATTCCTGCCGGGGTTGCAGGACTCCTGGGGAAGGATTTCATTGAACAGTCTCTGAGAACCCCCTTTGTGACTGTCTTTACGCTTGCCCTTGTCTCGGTCCTGATGATCATCTCTGAAAGGGTGCACTTCAGCAAGAATGACATTACCTATCCCGTTGCCATTGCGATCGGCATCGCCCAGGCGTTTGCCCTGGTACCTGGTGTATCGCGAAGCGGGATAACAATTACCGCAGCGCTTCTTCTGGGGCTCAAGAGGTCAGAGGCTGTTGATTTTTCCTTTTTCCTGGCAATACCGATCATACTCGGTACTTCCTTGTATGAGATGAGGCACCTCGATATTCACTCGAACGGTATGGCGATATATATCTATGGAGCAGCTTCAGCACTTGTTTTCGGGATCCTGAGCCTGAAGTTTCTTATAAATTACCTGAAAAAACATACCCTTGATCTTTTTGCTTATTATCGGATAGGAATAGCCATCCTGATCCTGCTTTATTCGTTCTAGATACGGAGTCCCGTTATAACAATTTATGTCCCAAAATTAAATAACCAATAACCAATGACCTAATACCCAAACGAAAACCGTAAGATATCCCTGTTTGGTTATTGAATATTGGTGATTAATTGGAGCTTGGTTATTGGTGATTGGTTATTCACCAGAAGTTCATAGTTGACTGCTGACCGCTGATAGCTGGTAAGCAGCATGTTGACAGGTTAATATTATTCGCCGTATGATATCTGTATGGATGAAAACAAAAAACCTCAAGACGATCTATCGATAGAGAAGGCATTTGTCATATATGACCCTGAAAAGACAGGGTATGAGAAGGTGTGCCTCTGCGAGTACCTGCGCGAACTCCCGGAGGTGAGCCCTGAAGAGATCAGGGAATATTCGGAAAACAAAAAGATAGAGCGGTAGTCGCCTTGCCCCCGATACTGTCCCCCGAAGAGATACTGTCGTTCCGGAAGGAAATCTACCGATACTACAAAAAGAACCGGCGCAGCTTCCCCTGGCGGGATACGCACAACCCATATTATATTCTCGTTTCCGAAGTTATGCTCCAGCAGACACAGGTAGAGAGGGTAAACGGAAAGTACCAGGAATTTCTTGCCGCCTTTCCGGATTTTTCTGCTCTGGCGCGGGCAAGGCTGAACGCAGTCCTGCGGACATGGTCAGGGCTTGGTTACAACAGGCGCGCGATATCGCTTATAAAACTGGCAAAGACGGTTGTCGCCGAGTACGGTGGAAATTTACCAAAAGACGTTGAGGTACTTGCGTCGCTTCCCGGTATTGGGAAGGCCACCGCCGGATCACTCGTTGCGTTCGCGTTCAATCAGTCTGCAGTGTTTGCCGAAACGAACATCAGGCGCGTCTTCATCCATTTCTTTTTCCAGGATGGTGCGAACGTGCACGACAGGGAGGTGCTGCACCTCGTTGAAGCAACACTCGACAGGACAAGCCCGAGAAAGTGGTATTATGCCCTCATGGATTATGGGGCTATGCTGAAAAAGGCGGTGCTTAACCCGAACCGCAAAAGCGCCCATTACAAGAGGCAGCCTCCTTTTGAGAGTTCGGACAGGAGGATCCGCGGCGCGATGATCAGGG
>JAQTNJ010000274.1 GCA_028713955.1 Syntrophorhabdaceae bacterium | reverse complement strand
GAAAGGCGCATCCGATTTTTTAATAAAGCCCTTTGAGCTGGACAAGCTCATGCTGGTCATGATGAGGGTTCTGAGAGAACGGAAGCTCCTGATAGAGAAGGAAAACATACTTTCCAGTCTCGAAGATAAGAAAAAGATCGAAATGCTGAACAGGGAATTGCAGAAAAAGATCAAAGAGCTTACGACAATGTACCACATATCGAATAAGTTCAATTCGCTGAGTATCTTTGATGATGTCTATGAAAAAATGATCACCATGGTCAAAGAGATCCTCGATGTGAGATCCTGCGGTTACTACATAGTGGATAGCGACAACAGGGAACTGATCTTATACAAGGGTTTTTCGGGGAACAGCGATGTTATCGATGAACAAAAGATCTTTATGACAGAAGAATTTTTCAACGATGCGCAGGCGCTTAAAAAACATGTGGTCAAGGATAACAAGATATTCCTGCCGCTTATTATCAAAAATGAATGTATCGGTTTCATCATGGCTGATTGCAAAAACGGCAAGGGGAATGGCCACCTGATGGAAAGCAATGTATTCTTCCTGAAACTTGTCGCAGACAAAGCCTCGACCCAGATAGAAAACAAGATGCTCTATGAGAGTCTTTTTGAAAGCGTGGTCCATACCTTGAAATCCCTCATCGCGGCAATAAACAGAAGAGATCTGTACACGGAAGGCCACTGTAAACGTGTGACTGCAATGAGCCTGCTGCTGGCGGAAAAGATCGGGCTTGCCGATTATGAGAGGGACGTGATACGGGTTGTCGGGCCGATCCACGACCTGGGGAAGATCGGTATCCCTGACGCCATATTGCTGAAGCCCGGGAAACTGACCGACGAAGAATACACGCTCATGAAGGGTCATTCTATGTATGGCGAGCAGATCATGAACCGGTTCGAGATACTCGCAAATGAAGCCAGGATCATACGGCACCACCATGAAAGGTATGACGGCAGAGGCTACCCTGATGCCTTACGCGGTGATAAGATACCCGTATGTTCAAGGGTTTTAGCCGTTTGCGATACCTATGATGCTATGGCTACGAACAGGCCTTACAGGAATGCCCTTGTGGTACAGGAGATCCTCGGCGAGATCGAGCGCTGCAAAGGCAGTCAGTTTGACCCGGATATAGCAGATAGTTTTATAGACATGCTGAACGATGGTGGATATGACAAACATTGAAAGAAGAGAATATTTCAGGATCCACGATCGCCTGCCCGTAGAATTCAGGAAGATAAGTGCCGATGAGTTTTCAAAGCTCCAGGATTTTATAAAATACAACGCAACACAGGTGACAGACAAGATTAACGAGGTCTATTTCCTTAAAGAAAGGATGATACAGACAGAAAATGACCAGACAAGCATCGTTATGAGCATAATCAATAAGAAGCTGGATATGATTATCGATCTCCTTTACCAATCAAAAAAGAGTGATACTCATCATAACAGGCTTGTTGATGTGATTATAAGCGGCTCCGGCATCCAATTTGAATCGGATGTCCTGATCCATGAAAATGATTACATGGAGCTGAAGGTGGTGCTGCCTGTTTTCCCCTATCCCACCATTACAGCACTATGTCAGGCTATAAGGAGTGATGCCTCAGAAAAAAACGGTCTTTGTTCTTATGATGTCGCGATGAGGTTCCTTGTTATCAACGAAAAGGATCGGGACCTGTTGATAAATTATGTTTTTCTCAAAGAGAGAGAGCGTCTGAGACTGTTGAAAGAAACGGCGAGTTGATGAACCATGGACGTTGCAACCATCTTAGGACTGACATTAGGGATTGGCTCTCTGATCGTCTCTTTTCTTATGGAAGGGGGACGCCTCTCTGCGCTGATCCAGATACCGGCAATGTTGCTGGTCATTGTGGGTACTTTCGGCGCAGCCTCCATAACGACCTCTGTCAGGCAGCTCATTAACCTTCCAAGTCTTATAAAAGTCGCCTTGTTCGAAAAGAAGATGGACCCCCAGGAGCTTATCGAGCTTATCTTTGACCTTGCCCAGAAATCGAGGAAGAACGGGCTCCTGAGTCTTGAAAAAGAGCTTGAGTATATACGGGAGCCATTCCTCAGAAAGGCCGTACAGCTCGCAATCGATGGGTTCGAGACGAATAAGATCAGGGAGATACTGGAAATAGAGATGGCTTACATAAGCGAAAGACATAAGTCAGGCGCCGCTTTTTTTAGTAAACTGGGGGGTTTTTCGCCGACACTGGGGATTATGGGGACTGTCCTTGGCCTGATCCATGCCCTTGGTAGTATGGAAAGCAGCTCTAACATGGCTTCAGCCATTGCGGGCGCATTTATCGCTACCCTGTGGGGCGTGGCGCTGGCAAACCTCATCTATCTGCCGGTATCGGACAAATTAAAGAATAAGCATCAGGACGAAGCACTCTATCTGGAGATTATCAGCGAAGGGGTAATATCTCTTGCCATGGGGGATAACCCGAGGGTCATTCGCATGAAGCTTGTCTCGTTTTTGCTGCCGGACAAAAGGAAAGGGGATGACTTTTGAGAAAAAAACGCACTGAAGAAGAACACGAGAACCTTGAGAGATGGCTCATCACCTATGCTGATCTGATTACACTCCTTCTTGCCTTTTTCATAATGATGTATACCTTCTCCAAACAGGATACCCAAAAATACCAGGAACTCACCGGCCATTTAAAGACCATATTTACCGGCAATTCCGGGATCACGGGCAAGGGAAACGGTGTATCTCAGTCGGTTGCCGACATCCAAAGCCGGCTGGACATGATACAGAACGGTGATGTAAAAAGGCAGCTTGAGGATGAGATAAAGGGCATGATGAATAATAAGGCGATGCAAAAAAATATCTCTGTCCTTTCAGACGAGAGGGGTATTGTGATCAGGATACTTGACAAGGCATTTTTTGACGAGGGGAGGGCAGACCTGAAGGAAAGGGCACGGAAGGCGCTGGGCAGGATCATGCCTGTAATGAGAAAGGTAGATAACCATATCAGGATCGAAGGACACACTGATGATGTCCCCATCAAGACCAGCGAATTCAAATCGAACTGGGAGCTCTCTGTGAGAAGGGCCACGGAGGTGGTCAGATATTTTGTTGAAAAACATGATTTTCCGCCCCAGAGGATCTCCGCTGTGGGCTATGCCGAATATCGGCCCATCGTAGCGAATGATACTCCGGATAACCGTGCCATGAACAGGCGTATCGAGATCATTCTTATGAAATAGTACAGGTGTTTTGACACTATTGCCGTTCATGAAAAAAATAGTTTACCCTGAGCCTTTTTATCTGGTATTGTGTATTCAGCATTCAGAGGTATCAGGGGGAAACAGAGATGGCATCAGATGTTGAGGAGCGTCCGTGGGGATACTATAAGGTCCTTTCCGATGAAAAAGATCACAAGGTAAAAAGGATCGTTATCTATCCCGGCAGGCGTTTGAGTCTTCAGAGACACAGATTACGTTCTGAACACTGGTTTATCCTGTCCGGTGAAGGTATTGTAACGCTTGGCGATGCAGAGATCCCCGTAAAGGCAGGCCAATCCATCGATGTCCCAAGGCATTCTTTGCACAGGATAACGAACTCAGGTCAGAAAGAACTCGCAGTCATAGAGGTGCAGTCCGGCAATGATTTCAGTGAAGATGATATTGAACGGATCGAGGATGATTACGGGCGAATTATTGAATAAATAAGAGCTATTGAAAAATTTAAAAAATGTTCGCTAAAGTGTAAATAAATGTTGAATATTCTGTAGAATAAGGAGTATAAACTATCTATAAGGTGGTTGTTGTGGGAACTGCCGTAAATTAAAAATCTAAAGGAGGGGTGTATATGACCAAAGCAGAATTAATAGTTAAAGTGGCAGCCGACTCAAAAATATCAAAGGCTGCGGC